>JBQGDS010000365.1:0-3273 GCA_052039185.1 Flavobacterium sp. | reverse complement strand
GTTCGACATTCCGGCAGTCAGTTGCAATTCTATAGGATAGCTATTATCGGCAAATGCATAACCATATTCACGGGTGTCGTAAGCGCGCTGGTTTAATATGTTTAGTTTCTCACTTATATTAGTGTTAGCCATCATGCTCTTGAGTTCTTTACAATTTTTCTCATGTGCTGTTTCCTGGCTCGGCGGTATTGGTTGTGTAATCACATCTGTCCTGTCTTTTGGCGGGCCGGGAATTGCACCTCCTCCACCTCCACCACCCACTTTAGGGTCCTTAAGGTTAAACTGCTCATCAGGCTCAGGGTCGGGCACAAAAATAGTTTCGCAAAGCCTGCCTGTCCACGTCCAGAAAATACTGCCGCAATTGGGTCCTGCAACGTGGTAAGAGCCATCATTAGTTCTGCTGTAATTACAAAATGATATGGTTATATTCTTACACTGCTCTACAGTGCTTCCACCACGCTGTACCATTTTTTCATAATCAAGTACCGTAAGCTTTATCCCGCCTATATAGGGCGCATGCTCATTATATTCAAGATCATCAAGATATTCCTTATCAGGAAAATAGGTAATAATGTATGCCTCTTTTACTGTGTCTTTATCGGCAATCACAAGGTTTTCAAAAATATCTCCCCTTAAGGAATCCCGTGTTATAGCCATCGTGTAAAAAGTACCCTGGTCGCTGTTAGCTTCCATTACACTTGTACTGTCTATCACAAAGTCATACATATCGCCACCTTTGGCGGTTCTGCTCCTGCCATTTTTAGGTACGGTGCTTTCAATCAGCCCGGGCAGGTTTTTAAATTCTTTAAAATGCTTGTACGTTATACCAAAGCCATCGTCGTGCTCGTGGCTATTCTCATTGGCATCATCCTGGCAGCTAAGCAGCAGCAGGGCAAAAAACAGTAGCGGCAACAGCCGCTGCAAGGTGTGTTTCATATATATAATATTAAAGGTTACACTCTATGTATACCAACACTGTTTTACACTACAAGTATAACGAAAATTTTTACAAATAGTATTATTTAAACCTAATTAATTCGGTATAAATCAGCCTACTGAAAAACAAAAAAGCCGCCCTATACAGGACGGCTCTTCCGAAAACATCTATTCTAAAAAATCAGCGATTATGCCACCGGGCCGCCTGCCATGATTTCATCACTGGCAAACTCCTCAAACTTGGCAAAATTTTTCCTGAAAGCATCAGCAAGCTCCAGGGCTTTAGTATCATAAGCATCTTTATCTTCCCATGTGTTCCTTGGGTTCAGTATCTCGGCAGGAACACCCGGGCAGCTTTGTGGCTTGGCAAGGCCAAACACTTTATGGTTTACATACTCCACATTATCAAGCTCGCCGTTAAGGGCGGCCGTAATCATGGCACGTGTATATTTTAATTTCATCCTTTGGCCTGTACCATAAGCACCGCCAGTCCAGCCTGTGTTTATAAGCCATACGTTTACGCCTGCATCTTTCATTTTCTTGCTTAGCATCTCGGCATATTTAGCCGGGTGAAGCGGCATGAACGGCGCACCGAAACATGCTGAGAAGTTTGGCTGCGGCTCATTGATTCCTGCTTCGGTACCTGCAACTTTTGCAGTATAGCCTGAAATAAAATAGTAAGCTGCCTGACCAGGTGTAAGTTTAGAAATTGGAGGCAGTATACCGAATGAGTCGGCACTCAGGAAGAAAATGTTTTTAGGATTTGTACCTATAGAGCCCGGCTGTATATTATCAATATGATATATCGGGTAGCTAACGCGCGTGTTAGGCGTGATAGAAACATCTTCAAAATCAACTTCGTTAGTACCTTCTTTAAATATTACGTTTTCAAGGATTGCACCACGCTTTATAGCACGGAAAATATCCGGTTCGTTCTCTTCCGTAAGGTTGATCACTTTTGCGTAGCAGCCACCTTCAAAGTTAAATACGGTATTTTCGTTTGTCCAGCCATGCTCATCATCTCCAATAAGTTTCCTTTCAGGATCTGCAGATAATGTAGTTTTACCTGTACCTGACAAACCGAAGAATATAGCAGTATCGCCTTTTTCGCCCACGTTTGCACTACAGTGCATTGGCAGTGTATTTTCATACACCGGAAGGATAAAGTTAAGCGCAGAGAAAATACCTTTCTTCATTTCGCCTGTATATCCTGTACCGCCTATAAGCGCTATTTTTTTAGTAAAGTTAAGTATAGCAAAGTTATGCTGGCGTGTTCCGTCTACCGCAGGATCGGCTTTAAAGCCCGGGGCACATACCACATGCCAGTCGGCCATAAAGTTTTCAAGCTCTGATTCTTCCGGACGAAGAAACATGTTATAGCAGAAAAGGTTTGACCATGCAAACTCTGTAACCACACGCACATTCAGCCTGTAATTAGGATCGGCACATACATAACTGTCACGTACAAAAACTTCCTTACCACTAAGGTAAGTTGTCACTTTATCATAAAGCGCATCAAATTTTTCAGTACTGAAAGGGATATTTACATTGCCCCACCAAACTTTGTCTTCGGTAATGCTGTCTTTTACAATAAAGCGGTCTTGTGGAGACCTTCCGGTAAACTCGCCCGTGTTTATGGCAAGCGCACCTGTATTACTTTCTACACCCTGTCCCCTGGCTATTGTTATCTCATGTAGTTCATCCGGAGACAGCTGGTACTTTACATTTGCATCTTTGATGCCAAGATTTTCTAACGAAATCGTTTTCGTAAAAAGGCCGTAGTTATCCATATCTTTATTAATGAGTTGTGTTAGTAATAAAGAACAAAAGTAGAAATTATTTTTAATAAATAATGATTTGGGATAAAATTATCTCTTTCTTTTAATTATTTGTAAAAATAAGACTACCCAAGCCAGTATTAATAACAATCCTCCAATTGGTGTAATGAAGCCTATCTTCTTAAAATCAAAGGAAAACATAATATTGCACGACAAAAGATATATTGAGCCTGAAAAAAATAGCACTCCAGCACTAACCAGCATTAAAATTGATTTTTTAGCTTTTTCTGATACCAAACCGGTTATACCTACAAACAACAGGAACAACGCATGGTACATTTGATAACGCACACCGGTTTCAAATACTACAAGCATTTCAGGCTCAAGTTTTTGTTTTAATGCATGAGCGCCAAAGGCACCTAAAATAATTCCTGTAGCTCCTAAAATTGCCGCTGTGGCTATAACCTTCCTATCCATGATATTTTTTGAATTTATTGTAAAATTAAAAGTTTTACGGCATTTATAGGGTAAAAATTTTTGATAAATATAACAAAGTAGT
>JBQGDS010000364.1:0-3015 GCA_052039185.1 Flavobacterium sp. | reverse complement strand
AGTGTTTTTTGGGCAGGCAGGTAAGGAGGGATCATCTTAATATAAAGCCTTGGTACCCTGAAATGATTAAGCCCGGCAAGGATATAAATCCCAGCCATTACGTATAGATGCCATGGTAAAGCCATACTTTGGTTTTATTCCAAAGTTAATGATTTCCGCTGCCTTTTACATTAATGTTCATGATAACTATTGCGGCTATAATAAGCGCAATGCCCAGCCACTGCAATGCCGTTACATTTTCGTTGAGCAATACGAAGGCCATAGTTACCGATACCGGTAATTCTAACGATGCTACAATACTTCCCAGCCCGATACCTGTGTGGGGAAAACCGGCATTTAAAAGCATAGGAGGGATTATAGTACCGAATATAGACAGTATCAATCCCCATTTAAGGAAAATATCAGTATTGAAAGTACCTGTCCAGGTAAATACCGCAAATGAGAATACTATAACAGCGCCACCCAACAGCATAAAAAGGCTTCGCTGTGCTGAAGACAAATGTGTTGCCACACGGTTAGAAGTAAACATTGTGGTAGTGAATGATGCCGCCGCCGCCATACCCCATGCAAGGCCGCGCCAGTCAAGCTCAATATCTTTTTGGATAAGGTTTGTAGCCAGTGCTGTACCTACCAGTACAATAAGTACTGCAAGTATCTTTCTGCCTGACGGTAGTGTTTTGGTAAGTATGGCTTCAAGTAGTACACCCATCCATACTGTTTGCATCAGTAATACAATACCTATTGAAACCGGTATGAATTTAACGGCAAGATAATAGAAAAGGCTGGTAAGCCCTAATGATGTACCTGCCAGCATCAGGAAAAATATATTCCTGCCTGTAGGCTTAACCACATTAGCGCTGCCTATGCGCCCACGCTGTACAGCATTAATCAATAGTATTCCTATTATGCCCAGTATGAACTGCGATGAAGTCACTTCGGCAGTTGTATATCCTTCTTTATAAGCAAGTTTTACAAATGTGGCAAGCATGCCATAACTTGTTGCACCAAGGCCAACAAGAAAAACTCCTTTAAGTACGTTATTTTTTGTCATTCTGCAAATTTGAAAAGCGGGCAAAGATACTACATAGTTTTGGCTTAGCGGCAGTTTCGTGTTATTTAATGAATACTAGTATACTAAATGCCTGTATTTTTATGTTATAGGTTTTAATCTACACTTTACTATATGATACGATTAACTGCACTACTATGCCTATATATATTCAGCTGTGCTAAACCGGTTGAGGAAATACCTGCTACTAAAAATTATTCAGCACAACATACCGAGGCATTAACCTATTGTAAGCAGAAAGACTTTTCGCAGGAGTATTATTTTCTGGTTGACCTGAGTGTACATTCAGGGAGGAACAGATTTTTCGTGTATGATTTCAGGCAGAAGAAGGTCACAGCACAGAACCTGGTTACGCATGGGAGTTGTGACGTATTTGATAACAATCCTAAAAAGTATAGCACCGCTAAATTTGATAACAGGGAAGACAGCCATTGCTCATCTTTAGGAAAATATAAAATAGGTAAGCGGGATTACAGTTCGTGGGGCATTAATGTGAAATACTGGCTCGAAGGACTTGAAGCCACTAATAACAACACCAGGAGCAGGGTAGTAGTATTACACTCCTGGGAAGCCGTAGCTAATTCTGAAATATATCCGAAACACAGTCCGCTGAGTTGGGGCTGCCCTGCAGTATCAGATACATTTATGCGCATGCTTGATACTAAACTGCAAGCAACAGGAAAGCCTGTTTTGCTATGGATTGTAAACTAAAATAATCCTTGTAATGGCTGGTTTTTAATGCCGATTTTAGCCGGATCAAAACTTAGCTTGTTTTTTAATAATGAGGCGTATACGCTCCTGAAATCAATCTGGTGGATGAGGTTTTGGTTTTCGTCGAGGTTAGCCAGGTCAGGATTTTTGCCAATAACTTTTCCTTTATTATTACCGCCTATTATAAACATAGGCGCTGCCGTACCATGATCGGTACCCCGGCCATTATCTTTAGCCCTGCGCCCAAATTCAGAAAATATAACAACAGTTACTTCCTGTAATTTACCTGAAGCTTTCATGTCTTTATAAAAACTGTATACGGCATCGTTAAGCGTGCTTAGCTTTCCTTTATGTGTATTTAACTGATTGGTATGTGTATCAAACCCTGAAAGCGAAGTATAATATACCTTAGATTGCAGATTGCCTTTAACCAGCCTGCCTATGAGTTCCAGGTTTTTGCCCAACTCACTTTTAGGATATGTGTTTTCTGCTGTTTTGGCTTTACCCAATGCTTTATGTATTTCTTCGGCACCTTCAGGAATGTTGGCAGCTACCTTGCGCACAAAGTCAAGGCGTGGGTTATTGCTGAGCTGTCCGGCATTTAAATTTCCTTTTCCGGGTTTAAACTGGTCAGGGTTATTGATTGTTATAGCGTTGGGCTGCCTTCCTTTAAGCGCAAGGTTATCAATAAGGTCAATATTCATACCGGCCGTAGGATGGTGCTCATGATAGTGTGCATCAAAATAACGTCCCAGCCAGCCTTCGTTTAAATATTCAAATGCTCCTGATGCAGTCTGCCAGATTTCCTGGCTGCGGAAATGGGAGGTTACAGGTTGCGGGTAACCTACATTTTGTATAACAGACAAATGGCCTGCCTGCTGTATTTGGGCAAACGATTGCAGTGCTGGATGCCACGCCATGCCTGCATATTTGCTTATTACTTCATCTTTTGTAAGCGCTATGGCAGGGCGAAGACTGTAGTATAACGGGTCGTCATACGGAATAAAAGTATTTAGCCCGTCATTACCGCCATCCAGCTGTATAAAAACCAGCGTAGAACTGCCTGCTGTATTTTCGGCATCTAACCCATACGAGTATAGGAAATCAGGCAACATAAGCATCCCGCCTGTAAGTGTACCTGTAAGCTTTAAAAAATTTCTCCTTTCCATAGCTAGATCAATTGAAATTCGGGCGTTTTTACCATGTAATTAAATAAGCGGATAACAGCTTCGTCA
>JBQGDS010000363.1:0-2561 GCA_052039185.1 Flavobacterium sp. | reverse complement strand
CATAGCTGCAGACAGGCTGACAATAAAAGGCAGCGGTGAAGATACTTCGGTTAACAAGAACTCTGCTTATGCAAGGCAGATTGTAAGAAGGGTAACATTTATACTGAAATAGTATTAATAAATAAATGATAAAACCTCTGCCACGGCAGAGGTTTTTTTATACCTTTAAAAGAAAAACTATGAACAATCGCGATAACGGCCTTCTTGAACTGAGAGGCAGTACTATAGGCGAAATACACCCACAGTCGTCACACGATGAGGTGTTTCAGAACAAAACCCTGCGCCCAATACTTAAACTTCAAAACGACCTTTTTGTAGAATCGTTCCTGAATTATGTAAACAAGCAGAAAGGCGGTTTTTATGAGCTTAGCACCGATAAAAAAATGCAGTATATAGAAAACGCTATACATAAAGATATAAAATTTCGTAACGCTCTTAAAGGTATGGTCATAGCACTATTTACAGTTGAGGAGTTTCGTGATTATATACTTAATTCATCAAGCCTTAATAAGCGTATGATGAATATGCTGATTGAGCGGCTTAAAGACCAGGTACAGCTCCTGGAAGATAACAGGGTTAAGTAATATTTGCGTATTTTAATGCATAAACATTTTAAAATTTATAAGCCTTACGGTTACCTAAGCCAGTTTACATACAATCTTAAGCGAAATAAAAAGCTGTTAGGCGAATTATATGGTTTTCCTGAGAACACTATGGCAATTGGCCGCCTTGATGAAGATTCAGAAGGGTTATTGCTGCTTACTACCGATGGTATGATGAGTGAAATTGTACGCAGTAAAAAAGTTGAAAAAGAATACTATGTACAGGTAGACGGCCTGATAGATGAAACTGCTGCCGAAAAACTTAGAAACGGAGTAGAAATAGGCTTTAAAGGCACACGTTATACTACATTACCCTGTAAGGCAAAACTGTTGAGTGCTGTTCCCGATTTCCCGGAACGTGGCAGGAAAATACGTGATGCAAGGCACGGGCCTACCTCTTGGATTTCTGTTACAGTAACAGAGGGTAAATTCAGGCAGGTTCGTAAAATGACGGCTGCAGTAGGATTTCCAACTTTACGATTGGTACGTGTAAGGGTTGGAGACGTACAGCTTGGAAATCTTAAACCAGGCGAGGTTACGGAGTTAAATGGTATTGAAGTTTAAAGTACCAATTATATACAAAATAAAAAATGGGATTGAAAATCCCATTTTTAGTATAATGACGCCGCTTTAGTTATTCCATCATTTCTGCATCCTCATCGGCAGCATCAAAATTAATGGTGTTATAAGCTGCTTCAGTAAGTGTTACATCAGCTTTTTTTTCTTCATTAAGAGTAACTTCAAGTAATTCCATAGCTTCGGTATGGCCAAGCGTTTTTGCGAAGGCGCAAAGTGTGCCATAGGTGGCAATTTCATAATGCTCTATTTTTTGTGACGCTGCAATAATACCTGCATCACGCACCGCTCCCGGCTCAGTACTTTCCATAATGTCCTGCCCTTCTTTAATCAGGCCGTCCATAGCTTCACACTTTTTAGCTACTGCTTTTTTACCGGCAAGCTCAAACACTTTTTCAAGTCGCGCTACCTGCTCTTCAGTTACTGCAATGTGCTCGTCAATAGCATTGATCAGATTTTCAGATTCAGCATTTTTAGCCATTTTAGGCAAAGCTTTCAGTAATGCTTTTTCTGCCCAGTAAATGTCTTTTAACGAATCAATATACAGTTCCTGCAGGCCTTCGGCAGCAGTAGATTTAGCTTTTACCTTTCCTCTTGATGTAGTAGATTTAGCTGTTGTTTTAGACGAAGTGTTCTTTTTGGTCCTTGAGGCAGCCGTACTTTTCTTCGCTGCAGATTTTGTTGCTGTTTTCATAATTGTTAGCTTAATTGTTGAATATTTTAGTTGATATACTCAAATTTAGCTATGCAAAAGGCTGGTCACTGTCAACAAAATCATAAAAGAAAATGATGTAACAATAGTTTAACTACCTGTGTAATAGCATCCTTACAATAAGCAGTTTTGATTAAGAATCTATTAATAAACAGCTATTCCATATACGCCTTATCATCACCAAGGCGGTAGCGAAGCCTGCCACGGCCACTTTCATCTTTAGTTTTTAACCGGGTCATGGTAATAGGTATAAGGAGCTTCATTTTATAATTTCCGTACGCAAGGATCTCCTTTGTCAGCTCATTAAAAACAATTTTGTCGGCACCCTTAATTTCAATAGCATTGGTATAAAAGTTTACATTTTCGGTAAACACGGTACTATTTTCATCCTTATCCTCAATATATGATTTTGCATCTGCGGTATAGTAATCGCGTTCAACAGCTATATTGTATAATGTTAATGTATCCTGTGCTTTTATGCAAAATGTGATTAATAGCATTATTACTGTGATAATATTTTTCATATATTTTAATTATGATGCTATTAATTAAACGCCTAGGTGCTAAAAAAGTATCAAGTTACATTCTTTTTAAAACATAAGATGATATAATTCTGCTGTTTGTTATCATCAGAAAACTGAGTAACGATTTTATAAAATAAAAAACTATCC
>JBQGDS010000362.1:0-5837 GCA_052039185.1 Flavobacterium sp. | reverse complement strand
TGAAATCGGTGGCAAGTTTTATCTGATGGATAAAAAACTATATGCTGAAATATCAGCCTACCGTATGCAGATAAACAATCTGTTGGTTGCCCAGCGTGTGGGCGATGACCAATATGTAGGGGTAAATGCAGGCGAAACCTTACACCAGGGTATTGAACTTCTGCTCAAATACCATCAGTCAGTCGGCTTTATGGCTGTACAGCCCTATGTAGCAATTTCATTGGGTAACTATGAGTTCAGGGAGTTTGTAAATAATGATGTGGACTATTCTGGCAATGAACTTACCGGCGTCCCAAAGAATAAAATAAATACCGGTATACTGTTCGAAACCCGTTTCGGTGCCTACCTGTCAGGAGATTATTATTTTGTTGACCGCCTACCCATGAATGATGCTAATACCGCTTACAATGACTCATACCAACTGCTAAATTTAAAAGCGGGTTATCGGTTTGAAATCCTGAAAGGATTTACTTCACATATTTCGGCAGGTGTTAATAATGTAACCGATACTAAATACTCATCGATGGTTTTGGTTAATGCTACAGGTGTTAATGGTGCTTTGCCAAGATATTACTATCCGGGTATGCCGGCTAATTATTATGCTAACCTGTCTTTCAGTTATTTGTTTTAAGGTTGTATCGGCACAATTACACTGAAAGCAATATTGAGAGAGTTATATCCTGCATTTGGCCTGTTAAGCCCTGCATTAGATACATGACGCACATTAGGCCGTACATCAAGCAATATACCGCCAAAATTATAATTTACCCCTAAAGCTAACACATCGCAAAAAGCAAAACCCTTAGCGAGTCGTTCGGTTTCGGTATCGATAATCATTGGCCCAATATTCGCCATGGCATAAATTCTCAGTTTCCTGCTTATATTCCTTTTTACAAAAAATGCTACGTTCAGTATATACTCCCGTGTGTCTTTAAGTTGTGTAAACCGGGCACGTTTATTTTCATAGTCAGGTGAATCAGGCGTTACAAAATAAAGGTTAAGTAGCTGGTGCGTGCCAAAATTAATTTCAGGCTGTAATGCAATGGTATACTTCCATATACTTTTGGAGTTAAGGTTGTAATACAGTTGAGCCTGAACGTAATTGTTAGTATAAGAGTAATTCCTGTTTTTAAATTCGTTACCAAAACCATATGCAAGGCCAAAAGCATATCTTGACGAAGCTTCTTCTTTTTGCTGTGCATAACAAATGCTGCAAAAAATGCACATCATGAGGGATAATCGTGTTAGCATCGGTAAGTTTTAGGAGTTGTAAATGTAAACGATTTTATATAGGAATAAAAAGTTAACTGACAGGATTTTAGCGCTATAAGTATTTGCGTCACGAAATGTCACGCTCACTGTCACGCTTTATCAATGCTGTGTTTTGTTATTGGGTTTAGGTAAAGGTTAATTTTATGAAAAGTTTCGGCATAAGCCATTAAAATTAAAAAAACAGCACTATGAAAAAAATTTTACTTTTTACTTTATGTTTTGCATTTTCATCACTGGTAAAAGCACAGGCACCTGTAATTGAAGGTGATTTAATGCTATGCCCGTATACTGATGGAACTGCAACTATTGTAGGTGGCCAAACCTATGATTCGTATCAGTGGTATTACAAATATTGGTTCCTTTCGGACGATTTTGTGGCTATTGACGGTGCTACTGAGGCGAGTTTCACGTATGACTGGATGACGTATGACCAGGCATTGCTTAAGGTAGAGGTTACAATTGGCGGCGAAACATATGAGTCTAATGAATTACAGATTGACAGCCACAACTGGGCAAGTATGACTGTAATAGGCGAAATGGGCGATCCTGCAAATGTGTTTTTTGATCCCGATTTACAGGTATTCCTGTTGTGTGACGGTACTACATTTCCTAATACTGTAAACAGTCCCTACACTGCAAATATACAGTGGTATAAGGATGATGAGCCTATACCGGGAGCAACATCGGCTACGTATGAAATACATGAGGCTGGGACTTACTATGTAAGGGCATCGCCGTTTGTATGCCCGGACCAGCCGGAAAACGTAGGTACCAGCCTTCCTATAGTTGTTGAGAAAAAAACTGATTGTACGGCAAGCGTTAAAAATCCTGAAGCGCATAAAGTGGCACTATATCCTAACCCTGCACAAAATGAACTTAATCTTGGGCTGTCGGAAAATCATGATTTCAGTTCATTCGCAATTTATGATATTACAGGAAAAATTTTGATTAGCGGTGAAGTAACAGCTTCAATAAATATTGCAGCACTGGCATCTGGAACGTATATCCTGAAACTTACAGGTGAACAGGTATTGACAACAAAACAATTTATAAAAGAATAGATATACTACTAAACCTAAGTTTTTTTTAGCTGCCGAAAGGCAGCTTTTTTTATACCGGAAAAAGCTGTTTGCTTATATGTGATTTTCTTTTACTTTTACGGCAACCAACACCTTTTATAAAATGACTGAAGCTATATGTAAAAACTGTAACCATGATATACATGGCAATTATTGCAGTAATTGTGGGCAAACTGCACATACCCACACTATGGACTGGCATTTTGTATCGCACGAGATACAGCATGGTATATTTCATGTTGATAAAGGCCTTTTATTTACAATAAAAGAACTTTTAATACGGCCGGGAACAACTATAAGGAATTTTATAGCAGGTAAGCGCGTAACTTATTTTAAGCCTGTTGCTATGGTGATTTTTCTTGCAACAGTATATGGCTTCCTGTATCATTATTTCGATATTAAAATAGAATATCCTTCAATGGGTACAGATAAAGCCAAAGTTGTACAGCAGGCTATTAATAACTGGATGGTGGGGCATTATACCCTCGTTATTTTATTAATGATCCCCTTATACTCACTGGCTTCAAAAATTGCTTTTATGCGATGTGGCTATAATTTTATAGAGCACATGGCGCTTAATTCCTTTTTGGCGGGTCTTAAACTTACAGTGCAAATACTTCTTTTTCCCTTATTATATATATGGCAAAAAAGTAACCAGGTTGAACTTGTGCTTACACTTTCATTTCTTACAGATATTTTTCTTACTATCTATATTTATACCAGTGTTTTTAACAGGATAAGTATAGGTGCACGAATTTTCCGCATTATACTAAGTTATATCCTGGTACTGGCAATTGCATTCTTGTCAGGGATACTGATTGGGATTATGATTACGGTATTGGGAATAAAGCTTTAAAATGTTCCGCCAGAGGATAGCCAATAGCACAGCGCACCGGCCCATACGCGATGAGCTTTCAGGCGAGGTATTTAATAATCCTGTCCTTTTTCATGAACTTATGGAAATGGCGTTGGATTTAAAGGATAAGAATCATTACAAAGCCTGCTGGACACTCGAACTTGTTCTGGAAAAGGAAATTGATTGGTTAGGCGAATATCTTTCTCGTTTTTGTAAAACCCTACCATTGTATAAGCATGAAGGTGCAGTGCGTTCTGTATCTAAAATCTGCCTGTTTAGCGTTAAGAACCATTCAAAACGCAGAGACGGTTTCCTTCGCCCGGCGCAATTACAGCAAATTACCGAAACTTGTTTTGACTGGCTTATTACAGATACCAAAGTAGCATCAAAAGCGTATGCTATGCGTGCTCTTTACTTAATTGGGAAGAATGAGGACTGGGTTTACCCTGAACTTCAGGTACTATTGCAGCAGGGTTTCCATGAACATTCACCCGCTTATAAAGTTGCAGCTAAGGAAATTTTGCAAAAGATAAGCAGGTAAGTTATTTTTTATAACGGTAGTGCCCGGTTATCTTGTATTTGAAAAGGCAGTCTTCCATTACTTGGCCACGTCCAACATTATGGACAATCATATATCTGTTAGCCGATTTTTTATTTACAACTATGCCTATGTGTGGGAGGTTGCCGGGCAGCATCCAGGTTACCATGTCGCCGGGTTTGTAATTGGACGGATTGTCTGTAACAGGCTGTGCATTTCCTTTGCGGGTAAAGAAAGTTTGCAGGTTGGGTACACGCCTGTGATCAATGTTGGTGTCGGTGCTTCGCAATCCCCATGATTTTGGATATTTGGAAAAGTTAGCTTTCATGTCTTCATGTACTTCCTTTTGCAAATCGATGCCCAGTTTACGGTAAGCCCGTATTACCACATCGGTACATACACCTTTATTTTTTGGTACATCGCCGTTAGGGTAGGGTATGCGGTAGTATGTACCGTCATATTCAACCCGGTCTTTAGTTAGTGAAATAGCTGCTTCGGAAAGTTTGTTGTAAAAATCAACATCCGGTGCAGGAAGGTAGAATATAAGGAATAATAAGAATAAATACCTCATGGTTAGTTGCTTTGATTTAAGAACGGGTAATTGATTGCAGATAGTATAGCCGGAGTTGTAAAATTGGCTATATTCGTAGTTTACACTTTTATTTATGGAAGAAACGCAGGGAAATTTTTCGATAAAATATTGGGCAGAAGATGACAAGCCCCGCGAAAAGCTGATGCTGAAAGGAAAGACTGCACTTAGCGATGCTGAGCTTATAGCTATACTTATAGGTTCGGGCAGCCGTAACGAAAGTGCAGTTGAACTTAGTAAACGTATATTGTTAAGTGTTAATAATAATCTGGGCGCACTGGGTAAGCTTTCCTTACAGCAGCTTATGAACTTTAAGGGCATTGGTGAAGCAAAGGCTATCAGTATTGCTGCTGCAATGGAGCTGGGACGCAGGCGAAGGGATGAGAATGGAATTGAGCTGAAAAAGATAACGTCGAGCAAGGCGGTGTTTGATATTATGCAGCCAGTAATAGGCGAGCTGCCTCACGAAGAGTTCTGGGTTATTTACCTGAATAATTCTAATAAAGTTATATATAAGTCGCAAATAAGCAAAGGAGGAATAACAGGCACGGTAGTTGATGCACGTTTAGTATTCAGGACAGCTTTAGAGCATAATGCTGTTGCCATAATACTGGTGCATAATCATCCTTCAGGCGTATTGCAGGCAAGTGAGCCTGATAAACAGGTTACCCGACAATTAAAAACCGCAGGGGTAAGCCTTGATATTAAAGTGCTGGATCATGTTATAGTAACCGAACGTGGTTACCTTAGCTTTGTAGATGAAGGGTTATTTTAAAATATCATCTTCTTTGGCAATAAATATACCAGCTGTCCGCTTATATTATAAATACATAATTTATCATGAATACTACTTTACTAAATAAAAAGCCTTGGTTTAGGCGTAACCTTAAATGGATTTTTCCGTTATTTTTAATTTTAATTACAGGTGCTTACCTGCTCCTTTCGGGTGCGGTGGCATTTGGGGATTATGCCAAAGCCTATGCCGATATGCCTTTATATGAAAATGCCCTTGATCAGGCAAAGCAAAATAACCGTGTTACAGCCGTGTTGGGCGATATAAAGCCGATTGACAAAATGGCTGTTGCCGAAGGTGCAGTTCAGTATACAGAAGATAATACAGCACTTAATACAACCATTACTCTTAAAGGAAGTAAAACCAAAGGTAAAATGGATATTGCTGCACATAAAACCGATGGGCAGTGGGAGTATGATAGTATTAAAGTCCGTATAAAAGAAACAAAAGAAGAAATCATAGTGTTTCCCAATCCTTAAGCGCTTTTATTATCCTTACAATTTTGCTAACTTGCAGGGCACATAAAAATCATGATGCATGATAAATACTAAAAACCTGCGTTTTTCCTACGGGAAAGGCACCGATTTTACTTTTCCGGATATCGCAGCCTCTGCAGGGCAAAGCCTTTTGATTACAGGTGGTTCGGGCAAGGGAAAGACTACCCTGCTGCACCTGCTGGGTGGCCTGCTTCGTGCGCAATCGGGAAAAGT
>JBQGDS010000361.1:0-2121 GCA_052039185.1 Flavobacterium sp. | reverse complement strand
TCCGCACACAAAGAATTTTCAGATAATCCATCAACTGTATTTGCCACAATGAACATGGGCGTAATAGTTTTAGGCAGTTTAACCGGCATACTTATATTTAAGGAAAAACTGTCGAAACTAAATTACCTGGGGCTTATAATGGCACTGGGAGCAATCGTTTTAATCACATTATCTCAGTTAAAGCTGTAATTAAAAAATAGCCAAAAGTTTACAGACGGCAACATAAATCATTTATAACTTTGCAGCTAATCCATCCTTTTAACATGCTTCAGCTGGCTTTTACCCGCTATATCAATAACTTCCGTGGTTTCAGGCGGGAAGTATGGATATTGGCCATCATTACCTTTATAAACCGTGCCGGTACTATGGTACTTCCCTTTCTTTCAAAATACCTGAAGGAAGACCTGCATTTTACATATGGCCAGGTAGGCTGGGTTATGGTTTGTTTTGGTTTCGGGTCTATGATAGGTTCCTGGCTTGGTGGTAAATTATCAGATAAAATAGGGTTTTATAAAATAATGATTTTCAGCCTCTTTACGAGCGGATTATTATTTTTCGTAATACAATATGTACGTAGCTTTTATGGTTTGTGCCTGGCTATGTTCAGCATCATGATTATTGCTGATATGTTTCGCCCTGCAATGTTTGTATCACTTGGCGCCTATGCGAAACCCGAGAACCGTACCCGTGCCCTTACCCTTGTAAGGCTTGCTGTAAACCTGGGCTTTGCTGCCGGGCCTGCAATTGGCGGTCTCATTATTATGGGCGTAGGCTATCAGGGATTATTCTGGATAGACGGAGCATCATGTATGATCTCAATTACGGTATTTGCATTGTTGGTAAAAGAAAAGAAAAAACCTGTTACAGACGCTCATCTTGAAACTCAGGAAAAGCCAAAATCTGTATTCAGGGATTTACCATTTTTGTTATTCCTATTCAGCAGTTTTACTACAGCGTTTATTTTCTTTCAACTCTTTACTACCCTGCCATTATACCACAGGGAATGGTATGGCCTTACCGAAGTACATACAGGCCTCCTGATGTCTTTTAACGGGTTTATGATATTCCTGCTTGAAATGCCAATAGTTGGCTATTTTGAACGTAAGAATGTGCAAAAAGTAAAAATTGTACTTTGGGGTTCGTTCTTTATGGGCCTCAGCTTTTTTGCATTGCTGATAAATATATGGGTAGGCATACTGGTTATCAGCATGGTGTTTATGACTATTGGTGAAATGTTCTGTTTTCCGTTTTCCAATTCATTTGCTAGGGGCCGTGCGCCCCGCGGACATGAAGGCCGTTATATGGCTTTGTATACCATGACCTTTAGCCTGGCACACATTACAAGTGCAAAAAGCGGAATGGAAATTATATCTGCATGGGGTTACCAGGCTAACTGGCTCATTATGGGATTAAACGGCTTACTGGCAGTCGGTACATTATTTTTATTGCAACGCCTTTTAGCAAAAGAAAACACATAAATTGTTATTTAAAAGCATACTTCGTTAATTACTTCATTTTTATAAAATGTTTAACCCGTTCACATGGTAATAATTTTCAGGCTTTCAAACTCATTCTCTTAAAGTACTGGAGTTTACGGAAATAATATCGTACCTATAGAACACTAAGCCGTTTAACAAAACATAATTGTTTGTTTAATTAATTCACTATTTTTATTAAACAAAATATTCTGATTTAATTTTGAGTAACAAACCTAAAATTAAAAGGATATGAAAAGAAGTTTATTATTAATGAAAAGGGCAGCTATTTTTGCAATAGCATTTATGCCTCTTGTATCGTGTAGTGATGATGATAACGATACAATGCCGCAAAACAACATGACTATTGCTGATGTAGCTTCAGCTAATGCAAACCTTTCGGTACTTGTTGATGCACTGGAAAGAGCTAATTTAACAGCCACACTTGACGGAACCGGAAGCTTTACAGTTTTTGCTCCTACCAACCAGGCATTTAATGCATTTTTGCAACAAAAAGGTTACGCTAACTTACAGGCTGTACCGGTACCTGCATTAAGGGAAATTCTTTTAAACCATGTAATATCAGGTGCTGTTAACTCATCATCGCTAACCACCGGGTATGTAAAAACTATGGCTAAGGGAAGCG
>JBQGDS010000360.1:0-12129 GCA_052039185.1 Flavobacterium sp. | reverse complement strand
GGTCGCCCATTGCTGCCAGGAAAATTGCTCATGCCATTGACAAAGCAATTAAATAAGCATTTTATTTCGTTGTAACAAACTGTAACAGCTTATTATTAAAATCTTCATTACCTGAAATAAACCCGGATTTTATAGGTAAATAAAACAGCCTGTCAGCCGGAAGTTTGCCTTTCAGGCGCATGTAATCCTTCTCAGTGGTAATTATAATTTTGTCGTTTACAATATAGTTCAGTTCTTGGATCTCCTTATCACTAAAGTTATGGTGGTCCGGATATCGCATACAATCTTCGGCACCACCCTTTAAAAAATCAAAAAACGGCTGTGGCTTGGCAATACCTGCCACTAAAACTTTTGGCATTTCAAAAACTGCATTCACATCAAGCGCTGTATTTTCAGAATATATCTTATCATCATAATCAATATAGCTGAAATACACCTGCTGCCATTGCTTCGTGTGCAGCTTATGCAAAATCTTCTTCTGCTCCCCAGCCGAAAGGTTTTTAGGGCACTTGGTAACCACTATAACATCTGCCCTTTTTGCTCCGCTCCTGCTTTCACGCAAGTTGCCGGCAGGCAAAATATAATCATCGGCGTAAATATCTCCGTAAGCAGTAAGCAGTATATAGAAACCCGCCTTAACCTTCCTGTGCTGGTATGCATCATCAAGTACTATTATTTCCGGCTTATTTTCTAATTTCAGTAATCGCTCTATTCCATTAACACGGTCAGCATCAACAGCTACCTGTATTTCAGGAAACTTAGTAAAAAACTGGTAAGGTTCATCACCGAGTGTTTCAGCAGTAGCAGTGCTATCAGCAAGTACAAAGCCTTTTGATTTACGTTTATAACCCCTGCTCAACGTTGCAACACTGTAATTGTCTTTTAGCAGACGTATGATATATTCGGTCATGGGACTTTTCCCTGTTCCTCCTGTGCTTAGGTTACCTACCGCTATAACAGGTATATCAAAGCTATATGATTTAAAAACACCCCTGTCATACAAAAAATTACGGATAACTGTAGCCAGTCCGTAAGGTAAAGAAAATGGTAAAAGTAATTTTCGCAGGTGTTTCATACGGCAAATGTACTACATAATGATAAAGAGGTTAACGTAAGTATAAATTTATTGCTATTGCAGGCATTATTACTGTACTTTATACTAGTAAACAACAATAATCAAGATCATGAAAAAGGTAATTTTATCCGTGGCTGTAATTGCAGGGTTATGCACTTTTGCCGCATGTAATTCGGATGATAATAATGATAATAATGTTGCCTCACGCTGTGTAGTTTGTACTACTGATATAAGCGGTCAGGCTGACGAGTATACATTATGCCGGGACGACTTTAACACACAGGAACAATATGACGAGGCTGTTGAAGCCGCAGAGGCAATAGGCAGCTGCAGAAGTTCATCGTAAAACAAAAACTGCCCTTTAGGCAGTTTTTTTGTTTTTGGTATCTTTGAACATCATAAACCGTTCACATGAAAATTAAAGATATACTTACTGTACTTGAGGAAATGGCGCCTCTTGCCTATGCTGAAGACTTTGATAATGTAGGCCTGCTGACAGGTAATGCCGAAACCGATGCTACAGCCGTATTGGTATGCCATGATGCACTTGAAAATGTGCTGGATGAAGCTATTGCAAAAAAATGTAACCTTGTGGTATGCTTCCACCCAATCCTTTTTTCAGGCCTTAAAAAAATAACGGGTAAAAATTATGTGGAGCGTTCCGTTATTAAAGCCATTAAAAATGACATTGCTATTTATGCCGTGCATACGGCGCTGGATAACCACAGTAATGGTGTCAACAAAATTTTCTGTGATGCTTTAGGCCTCATAAATACTAAAATACTGGTACCTAAGGAAAACTACATCCGTAAGCTGGTAACGTATACAATACCCGAAAATCACACAAAACTCCGCAACGCACTTTTTAACGCCGGAGCCGGCAATATAGGCAATTACGAAAACTGTAGCTTCAATTCGGAAGGATTGGGTACCTACCAGGGTAATGAAAACAGTACTCCGCAGGTGGGCAATCCTGGCGAGTTCATGGAAGCCAAAGAAATAAAGATTGAAGTCGCTTTTGAAAAACACCTTGAAGGCAGGATACTCAAAGCATTATTCAGCAATCATGTGTATGAGGAGGTAGCCTATGAGATTTACAGCCTGAATAACAGCCACCAGAATATAGGCCTGGGTATGGTGGGTGAACTGGAGCAGCCTATGGAAGAAGAAGCTTTCCTGCATTTTGTAAAAAATAAAATGCAGGCTGATGGTATCCGCCATAGTGCTTATACAGGTAAAGAGATAAAAAAAGTAGCCGTACTGGGTGGCTCGGGAAGCTTTGCTATTAAAAATGCAATTGCCGCCGGGGCAGATGCTTACCTTACCGCAGACCTGAAATACCACCAGTTTTATGAAGCCGAAGGAAAACTACTGCTGGCCGATATAGGCCACTATGAAAGTGAACGCTATACAAAAAATTATATAGTTGATTATCTTACGAAAAAAATCCCTAATTTTGCAATCATTTTATCGGAAGAAAATACAAATCCAGTTAAGTACTTATAAATTATGGCGAACATCAAGGAACTAAGTGTAGAAGACAAGTTAAGGGCACTTTATGATTTACAGTTAATTGATTCAAGGATAGACGAGATCAGGAACGTAAGGGGCGAGCTGCCTCTTGAGGTAGAAGACCTTGAAGATGAAGTGGCAGGACTAAGCACAAGGCTTGAAAAACTTAAAAATGATTTGGAATCGATAAATGATCAGATCAAGGAAAAGAAAAACGCCATTGACGAGCACCAGGCAGCCATAAAAAAATATACTGAGCAGCAAAAAAATGTGCGCAACAACCGTGAGTTCAATTCACTAAGCAAAGAAGTAGAGTTCCAGGAACTTGAAATTCAGCTTGCTGAAAAGCACATCAGGGAAATGAAGGCTTCTATTGAGCATAAAAAAGAAACTATTGCGCAAAGCGAAGAAAAGCTTGAGGCAAAGAAAACACACCTTCATCATAAAAAATCAGAGCTTGACGCTATTATGGCCGAGACTGAAAAGGAAGAAAACTTCCTTATTGAAAAGTCTGCCGAATATCAGGGCATGATCGAAGAAAGGCTTCTTGCTGCTTATAAAAGGATCCGCACCAGCGTAAGAAACGGCCTTGCGGTAGTATCTATCGAAAGGGGCGCGTCAGCAGGTTCATTCTTCACTATTCCGCCACAAACGCAGATGGAAATTGCATCACGCAAAAAAATCATTACTGACGAGCACAGCGGAAGGATACTTGTAGACAGTTCGCTTGCTGACGAAGAAAGAGAAAAAATGGAACAACTGTTCTCAACAATATAATACCCGAAGCCTCCTGACAAGGGGGCTTTTTTATTTATGTCGAAATTCATTTCCTTTTTTATTAAAAAGGCCATTGGGCTCTACATTAATATACTGAGCTTTACCCATCCTAAAAGTGCGGCAAGGCTTGCGTATAAGTTTTTTAGCGAACCGCGTGATGGCAGGCTGCTAAAAGAGAACCTCCCTGGCATATTACAGGAGGCCAATGCCGAAATGATAACACATAATGATCTTATTTTCCAGGCATATACCTGGCAGGGCAACAGCCACACCATATTGCTAATACATGGCTGGGAAAGCAACACCTCCCGCTGGGAACAATTATTATATTATCTTAAATCGTCCGGCAGCACCATTATAGCGCTTGATGCCCCTGCGCACGGGCTAACCTCAGGCAGTGAGTTCAACATTCCACGTTATGCACAGTTTGTTGATGTTATGGTAAGCCGATTCCGTCCACAGGTTATGATAGGGCATTCGCTTGGCGGTGCAACAGCGTTATACTATCAGTCGCATTTTCCTAATGATTCCATCAAAAAAATGATAATACTGGGTGCGCCCTGCGATTTAGACACGCTATTGAACAATTACCGCAGCATGTTAGGGCTTAACAGCAAGGTATTCCATATGCTGAAAAAACACTTCCTTAAACACTTCAGGATTCGCACTAAGGAATTTTCAGGCAGTCTTTTCGCTTCTAAAATAAAAATAGAAGGTTTGCTGGCGCATGATAAGGATGATGACATTGTATCGTACCGTGAAGGTGAAAAAATTGCAAAAGCTTGGCCTGGAGCAGAATTTGTAACAACACGGGGCCTGGGGCACAGTATGCACGGCGAAGCTTTGTACCGCAAAATTTACCATTACATTTTCGGGCATGATTTTATAGCTTCATCGCAAAGCAAAACCTCAGGAGAAAATAACAACCTGTAAAGCCTGTAAGCCCAATTATTGTATTTTTGCAGTATGGATGAACTAAAGCGCCTTAACAAATATATTTCGGAAACCGGTTATTGTTCCCGTCGCGAAGCCGACAGGCTTATTGAAGAAGGCCGTGTAGCCATAAACGGCAAACAGGCCGCGATGGGAACTAAAGTAAGCCCCGAAGATGAAGTACGCGTAGATGGCAAACTGGTAGGTGCCCGTAAAGATAAACCGGTATACCTCTCATTTCATAAACCCGTCGGTATAGAATGCACCACCAATCAGGACGTTAAAAACAACATTGTTGATTTCATCAACTACCCTACCCGTATATTTCCTATCGGCAGGCTGGATAAAGCCAGCGAAGGGCTTATATTCATGACCAATGACGGCGATATTGTTAATAAAATACTCCGTGCACGCAACAATCATGAAAAAGAATATATAGTAACGGTAAATAAGCCGGTTACTGACAGGTTTATACAACGTATGGGCAATGGTGTGCCTATACTTGATACCATAACCCGCAAGTGCAAAGTAGAACAGGTAAGCAAGTATATTTTCAGGATAATACTTACACAGGGCCTTAACCGCCAGATACGCCGTATGTGTGAGTACCTGGGGTATGAAGTGACGGCACTGAAACGTATCCGTATAATAAATATATCATTAGATATACCTGTAGGCCGCTACCGTGACCTTACCGATGCCGAGATAAAAGAACTGAACAGGCTTGTAAAGCCATCAGGCAAAACAGAGGAAGCCAGCCTCCCTAAAACGTCGCAGCGTAGTCAGCCTGCCACCAACAAAAACAAATATCCTGCTAAAAAACCACAGGGTAATTTTAAACCCGGAAACAATAAAAACAACAGTAATAATGGAAGTAAAAGACAGTAACGGTAACATCTTAAATGATGGCGATACCGTAAGCGTAATAAAAGACCTGAAAGTTAAAGGCTCATCAGCAGTAATAAAACGTGGTACCGTGGTAAAAAACATCCGCCTTACAGATGATCCTGCTGAAATAGACTGTAGGGTAAACAAGGTAGCTATGGTATTAAGAACCGAATTTGTAAAAAAAGCATAATTCCGTTCCATTTTATATTGACACCGGTAACTAAACAGTTACCGGTTTTTTTATGTTTTATAATTAGGTTCAGGCTTTAGTAACTTCATCACAAAGTATGTTTAAAAATTTACAAAGGATATTGACATAAAT
This sequence comes from Flavobacterium sp., assembly GCA_052039185.1. Lineage (GTDB taxonomy): Bacteria > Bacteroidota > Bacteroidia > Flavobacteriales > Flavobacteriaceae > Flavobacterium. The sequence continues at coordinate 6,622 of JBQGDS010000360.1, read as the reverse complement.
TGTTTTTTTTAGTAATATTGATTAACGAATCTTAAACAATAAAGTATCTGATTAATTTTTCATCTGATGAAAAAAAGCAACCACTTAGAATTAGACAGGGAAACAATTGAAAGGATTGTTATCCTGGCACAAGAAGAAAGAAAGCCGTTTGAAGAAATAAAAAAACAATTTGGACTGGCCGAAAAAGAAGTGACAGAAATAATGAAGAAGAAATTATCGGCTGATAATTTTGAATTATGGAAGAAAAAAACAGCGGCAAAAAAGCCAAAGCCTGTACTTGATGATTTTGATGATGAGCTGGACGCAAAATATTATATGAGAAACAAATTTTAATAAAACTCCCATACGGGAGTTTTTTATTGAATTAAATAATTTAATTTTTAATAAAATCAAACTTTGTTTTAATTTTATTTATTTTTATGTTTGCTATATTAAGTTTTACTACTATGCAAACACCCAAACTACCTATATTATGCCCGAGCTGTTCTCACGCATTACATGTTGCACAGCTGGCCTGCCCTGAATGCAGCACCAGTGTTTCAGGGAATTTTAAACTTCCCGTGCTCTTACAGCTTACAGAAGAAGAGCAGACTTTTGTATTACGTTTTTTTCTTTCCAGCGGCAGCCTTAAACAAATGGCTGCAGAAATTGGTATCAGCTATCCTACTGTAAGAAATAAGCTAGACGACCTTATTGAAAAAATACAGCAACTCAACAACCAGTAAATATGAAGCAGATACTATTTAAACCTTTTGAAAAATTTTCTGAGATTAATCTTGTGACGGCAGGTGTCATATTGCTTATAGCCGGATCTTTTTTAGGATCGTATTCTGGTGGCCGGTTTGATGGCATTATTGATTTTCATGGCCATACGTCAACTTTCGTCCAGACACTGTCAGATAATGTTGTCAATACGGCTACAATGACTTTTTTGCTTTTTATAGCCGGTAAAATCATAAATAAGCGCACACGCCTTATTGATTTATTTACTACGGCGCTTGTAGCACGTATCCCGGTTTACATCTTGCCTGTCCTGAGTAACAATAGTATGATGGAAGCTATAGAATCTAAAATTAATCCGGACAATCCGGCTAGGATGAACTTTTCAGCAATGGAAATGGTTCTGCTTCTGTTTATTACAACCATAATTATATGTATTATTATATGGTTTGTCATGCTGGCATATAACGGATTTAAAACTGCTGTAAATGCTAAAACAACACAGCATAAAGTATATTTTGCAATTGCGCTTATTGTAGCCGAAATTATTTCAAAAATTGTAACCACACTCTACTAAACAATAACAATTATGACACGAATTATTCTTTTTATCACCCTGTTCATATTCAATATTGTATCAGCACAGGACATAACCGGCAGCTGGACAGGAGCTATTAAAATACCCCAGGGAGACCTACCAATGATACTTCACATTAGTAAAGACGGAAACACCTACAAAAGCCTTATGGACAGTCCCATGCAGGGAGTAAAAGGTATACCGATGACAACCACAACTTTTGACGGAACAAGCCTTCATGTAACTTTAGCAGAAGCTAATTTTGATTATAAGGCTACGTATCAAAACGGAACTTTTAAAGGTATATTAAATCAAAACGGTAATACATTAGAGCTAAACCTTATCCGTGGAAAAGAACAGGAAAAACCAAAACGCCCGCAGGAACCCCTAAAACCTTACCCGTACCATTCGGAAGATGTAACGTTTAAAAATCAAAAGGCCGGAATTACACTGGCCGGAACATTAACCCTTCCTAAGAAGGATGGCAACTACCCTGCTGTAATTTTGATAACGGGAAGTGGCGGACAAAACAGGGATGAAGAAATTCTGGGGCATAAACCATTTTTAGTACTGGCTGACTATCTTACTAAAAATGGTATAGCCGTACTGCGCTATGATGACAGGGGAATAGGACAGTCCGGAGGCAACTTTGACGGTGCTCTTACAACAGATTTTGCTACCGATGCAGCAGCAGCTATCAGCTACCTTAAAACACGAAAAGAGATAAACAAAAATAAGATTGGCCTTGCAGGACATAGTGAAGGCGGGACAGTAGCAAGCATTGTAGCTGCCGATAATCCCGATGTAGCCTTTGTAGTATTATTGGCAGCAGGCAATATACCGGGTGATGAACAAATGGTACTGCAAAATTATCTTATTGGCAAAGCACAAGGCATGCCTGAGGAAGACCTGACAAAGCTTGGAGCGATCAACCGCAAACTTTATGATGTAATAAAACAGGAGGACGATATTGCACAAATGAAGCTGAAACTCCAAAAGGTTTTTCATAGCGAAATGAAACCATTATTCGTATCAAAAGGTGTTCCTGAAGAACAGGTAAACAAAACTATTGAAATGCAGACAGAAGGTCTTGTAAACCCATGGTATGTGGGCTTTATAAGAACTAACCCTACACCCTATCTTGAAAAAATAAAATGCCCGGTACTTGCGCTTAACGGAGACAAAGATGTACAGGTAGCTGCCGTAGCTAACCTTGAAGCCGTAAAAAATGCAGGGATTAAAAGCGGGAACAAAAAAATAACCACCAAAAAAATGGCAGGGCTCAATCACCTTTTCCAGGAAGCAGACACGGGACTACCTGCTGAATATGGCGAAATAGAACAAACGCTGTCACCGGCGGTACTTACTGAAATTTCATCATGGATTAAAGCCCAGGTAAAATAATTTCATATTTTTTTAACTATGGCTGTAACAATTTCGCGTTTCATTCTACTTATATAAAAGTTATGACGATGTCGTTTTGCTGTCAATAAATTTATTATCTTGCCTCTGATATTGAGAACGATACATAAAACCAACTATTAAACTATTTACTACTAAAACCATACCTTATGAAAAAACTGTTAACTATATGCCTACTTGCTTTTGGAGCAGCAGCATTTGCCAATACCGGGGACAAGACAGAACCCGGAGCCGGCAATGAGAAAGAAATTACTGCTACTGCCAGCGCTAAAAAAACTGTTTTGAAAGTGCAGCCTGTTAACGAGCCCAAAGCAAAACCGGTACCTACACGTGTAGTATGTACTACATGCAGTAACGAGGCTCGTTTAAACATTAGTGGCTACTTTGCCGAATTTGTAAACAGGAACAACCTTAAGCTTGTAAAAATGCTGTTGGATTAATTTTTTGTTATTATAAAAAAATAAAAAAGGCTGCTTTACGCAGCCTTTTTTATTTTTTTATACTATAGTAGTAAAAATCTTGTTATATTAATTCAATACTCAACCTTACAAATCAATGAAAAAAATTTTATTAGTATGCATCTTTGCTCTCTGCAATATAATGCACGGGCAAATCAACACGCAAATTTCACCGTATCACTTGTGTATTTATGATAACAATTATCAGGCAACTTTTGACCTTACAACTAAAATTCCTGAAATTTTAGGTTCACTAAATCCAGAGGATTATACAATTAGTTTTTATCAGGCTGGCATAGCATTAATTGATAATCCACATTCACATACTCAAATTGCATATGCACTTACGCCAATACTTATTAAAGTAAAAAACAATAGTACAGGTGATATAACAAATGTAAACTTACAGCTTACAGCTACATTATTACCCAATATAAATCTGCAGGAAATACATCATTGCAATGAAACCAATACTGGTATAAGCACATTTTCTTTAAGCGAAATTTCTACCCAAATACGGCGAAGCCACAGTGGACTTTTCAGCCAATATGAATTAAAGTATTTTTTAAATGAAAGTAATGCTGAAAACAATTCCAACCCAATAATTAGTAATGAATTTATAAATACCGTACCGTTTTTACATGTAATTTATGCAAGAATGTCAAGTGCAGAATGTTTTAAGGTAATACCTGTTACATTAAAGGTTAGTGCATGTGTCACTGCCGGCACACCTAATAATCTAACAGTATGCCAGGACAGTACAGGTACAGGTTGCTTTAATTTATCTGACAATACTCCGCTTATACTTAGCAATAACTCACCTGCCGGCTATACGGTAACCTATCATCAAACACAAAGTGATGCTGATGCAAATACAGGAATGTTACCGTTAAATAATTATTGTGTATTATCCAGCACAGAAATATTTGCCCGACTGACACATAGCCTTTCAGGAGAATATGAAATTTCCTCATTTACCATCACACCATCACAGGTACTTATACAAACTGCTTCATCCATAATTATTGATGCATGCGATGATGATATGGATTCAATATTGACTTTTAATTTAACTGATGCCTTTCCGGCCGGAACTACATATTACCCTACACAAGCTGATGCCGTGGCAGCAACAAACGCTATTACTAATCCTGCTTCATTTGAGGTTGGCTTACCTCTCATTAATAACGAGATATTTGCCCGCATAATTGAAAATTGTGCTGTTGTAAAAAAAATTAAACTAATCGCACAAAGCAACTGCCACAATTCATATTCATGCCAGGATGCCCGTATGCTTTGTAACGTATTAGGAACACCTTTTCCAAACACTACGGGAATTACAAGTGCTGAACCGGGAAATGCATATGGCTGTCTTGGAACTCAACCTAACCCATCCTGGTTTTATTTTCAGGTAGGGCAAAGCGGAAATCTGCAGTACCTAATAGAACAAAATGAATCTCTTACTTTTGGCAATGCAACACGGCTTGACGTTGACTATATTTGTTACGGTCCATTTACATCACCAACACAACAATGCAATAATTTAACACAAGCAAACATCGTTTCTTGCTCATTTTCAAATCAGCTTACCGAAACCGTAAACATTACTAACGCAGTTGAGGGACGGTACTACCTGATAATGGTAACAAACTACTCTAATGAACCTGGCTATATACGTATTACTGAAACTGCGCAAAGCCAGGGTTCTTTAACTTGTTCAGGGCTAAGAATGCAGGCATTCATTGACAACAATAACAATGGAATAAAAGATGCTGATGAGAACGGATTTAATCTTGGTAATTTTTCATACGAAGTTAATAATAATGGAGTAGTTCATATTTTAAATGACGCTGACGGTTTTTATTCATTGTATGACGAAAACACATCAAACACATACGATTTGACATTTACTGTAGCTCCACAATACGCTGCATATTACAATCTTACCACATCTTACTATACAGATGTACAGGTGCAGCCGGGTACATCTGTAATAACATATAATTTCCCGGTTACAATTGTACAAACTTATACAGACCTAAGCATACATGTAATTCCGGACTCAGCGCCAAGACCTGGATTTAATTACAAAAATACTCTGGTATACACCAATCTTGGCAACCAGACCGTAGCATCAGGCAACGTAAGTTTCGCTAAGGATAATGTGGTTACTATTACAAATGTGTCGCAAACCGGAACTATTACTACACCTACAGGTTTTGATTATACATTTACAAATTTGTTGCCTAATGAAACAAGGACTATTGAAGTGTATATGCAGGTTCCGATAATACCAGTAGTATCACTCGGCCAAAACGTAGAGGCTTCTGCATCAATTTTACCGCTCTCGGGCGACATTGACACTGCAAATAATAATTCAACAAACGTACAGGAAATAATAGGATCGTATGACCCTAATGACAAAATGGAGTCAAGGGGAGAAAAGATACTTATTTCAGAATTTGGCAATAATGATTATTTGTATTATACAATAAGATTTCAGAATACAGGTACAGCACCTGCCGAATTTGTGCGTATTCATGATATATTAGATAGCCAGCTTGATCATAACACAGTAGAAATGCTTCGCGCCAGTCATAATTACAGTTTAGACAGGGTAAATAATAGCTTAACATGGAAATTTGACAACATAATGCTGCCTGCAACACAGGATGATGAGCCTGCAAGCCATGGTTATGTTTATTTCAGGGTTAAGCCTCGTCCCGGTTTTCAGCCCGGAGATATAATCCCTAACAAGGCTTCAATATTTTTTGATTATAACCCTGCCATAGTAACAAATACATTTACTACAGAGTTTGTATCAACAATGGGGAATAAAGAAAATAATATTTCGGAGTTCAGCTTGTATCCTAATCCGGCCAGCGGCAACGTAAATATCCAATTGGGTAATATTTCTGATAGCATCGCATCAGTAAAAATTTATGACCTTACAGGTAAAACTATATATTTAAAAGAAAATGCTGATGGTAATTTAATAACCCTCAACATTAATAATTTCAGCACAGGCGCATACATGGTAGAGGTTATTACAAAAAATAATTTTAGAAGTATAAAAAAGCTATTGGTAAAATAAATTTATCATCCCTAATAAAAGGCCGCCTCTAAGCGGCCTTTTATATTAACTGTATATTAAGTTGTAATATAATTTTATTACTTTGCGGAACTTTAAAACCTGACAGTTAATACTAATGAAAAAAATCACTTTTGCCCTTATAGCTCTTACTCTTTTAGCATCATGCAAAAAAGAAGATTACGGAGATGCTAACCTGCATATAAAAGGCCGGGTTAAAGGCCTGAGCCAGGGTAAGCTTTATATCCAGCGTATTGCAGATACTACTCTGGTAGCAATTGATACTATTGTAATAAACGGAAAATCTGATTTTGAAAGCCATTTAAAAATAGAAGAGCCTGAAATGCTATACCT
>JBQGDS010000359.1:0-2032 GCA_052039185.1 Flavobacterium sp. | reverse complement strand
TGCTTCATCCACACTTTTTGATGCCGTAGGCGCGTCGCATCCTAATTCGAGTACACTTGTAGTACAGGGCAGTGACAACAGCGGAAAGGCCATCCAGATTATGATTATGAATTTTAACGGTACAGGTACGTATAACCTTTCCAACATGCAGAACGGACAGCTGCTTTATACTGTTGCCAGTCCTTTTACTTCGTATTCATCGGCTGCGGGCAATGGCGCTCAGGGTACGGTTGAAATTACCCTTGTGGATGATACCAAGGTGGAAGGCAATTTTAGCTTTACCGGAAAAAACCCAAGTGATAATACGCAAAGCGTAACAGTTACCGATGGCGCTTTCAGGGCTAATTTCCAATAGCTGTTTAATTTTTGAATTTTAGTATTTTTTTGGTTGCGCCCTGTATTCCCGGAGTACAGGGCAATGCTTTTTTTAACTATATTTAACATTTGCAACTACAGGTAACTCTATGAGAATAAAAGCTTTATTCATCTGTTTTCTGTTGGTCTTCTCAGTATATGGGCAGGAAGGATTGCTGTCAAAAAAACAGGCCGACTCCTTAAAGTCCGACAGCAACCTTAAGCAGGCTAAAGATTATCTGTACAACAATCCTGCTTTATCAAAAAAACATGCCCGCCTGTGTATTGAATATGCAAACAACGCAGGGCTTTACCGGCTTGCAGGTGCAGGCAACAATTCATTAGGGCTGTGCTGCCGCAACCTTAGTGAGTATGATTCAGCTATTATTTATTTTCAAAAAGCAGAAAAGCTTTTCCGGCAGGCTGGCGCAAAGTCAGGATATTTTAATGTGATGAACAACATTGCCATGACACACTTTTATCTTGGCGATTATGAAAAATCAAATGCCCGGCTGCTGGAGGTTATTAAAGAGGCAGATAAATATAACCTGTATACCGTATTGTCTAACGCGCACCAAAACCTTGGTATCATTAATAACTCGCAGGAACGTTTTCATGATGCGCTCGAAAACTTTAAACTGGCAGAACATTACCATACCCTTTCGGGTGATGAAAGGGGCAGATCGGGTGCAGCAATAAACCAGGCCTACATTTATTTTAAGCACTTAAGGCAGTATGATAAAGCCATAGCAATGTACAATAGGGAAATGCCCGTAAAGCAAAAGCTTAGGGACGAAAAGGGCATGGGTATATGCTATAACAACCTTGCCGAAATATTCCTGATAAAAGAAGATTACACTAAAGCAACTGAAGCTGTAAATAAAGCAATTACAATAAGGCAAAAGCTGGACGACCAGTTAGGGCTGGTAAACAGCTATACTATCCTGGCTGATATTTATTACAGGCAGAAAAAATATAAGGAAGCCGAAAGTACTGTAGTAAAAGGTATAGCAATAGCCAAAGATATTACAGCTAAAAAAGAGCATTCGGAAGCATTACGGCTGCTCTCAAAAATACAGGCAGATAACAGGGATATACATAAAGCATATGAAAGTTATGTAAAATCGGTTTCGCTGAAAGATTCCTTGCTCAACAGGGAAAACTTTGCGAAGATGGCTGAACTGGAAAAGAAGTATGAAAGTGAGCGTAAAGAACGGCAGATATTGTTGCAACGTGCTAAAATAGCCGAGAACCAATTAAAGATTGATGAACAGAATAATGTGATTTATATGGCTTTTTTTCTTGCAGCCATTATTGCCATGGCCGGGCTGTTATTGTATAACAGGCAAAAGATAAAAACAGTTAAAATACAAAAGGAGGCAGAATTGCGTGATGCCCTTTTGGTTATTGAAACACAGAGCAAGCTTCAGGAACAACGCCTACAGATATCGCGTGACCTGCATGATAATATAGGGTCCCAGCTTACATTTATTATTTCATCGCTGGATAACCTTAAATATGGTTTTGATATTTCTGATAACGGGCTGAAGGAACGCCTGGCCGGAATACGCAATTTTACCAAAGATACCATTACTGAACTGCGGGATACTATATGGGCAATGCATAAGGAAGAAATAACAGTGCAGGACCTTAAAACGCGTATCAGTAATTTTATTGA
>JBQGDS010000358.1:0-4303 GCA_052039185.1 Flavobacterium sp. | reverse complement strand
GGTGCAAATATACAATCTTTTTGTATTTTTGCAAAGCAATTGCCCATTATCAGCGGGAATTGTATATTGTACTTATTTTTAAAACAACAATGAAAAAACATAACTTATTAGCTTTCATTTTATTGGGCGCAACAATGCTGTCATGTAAAGATGATACTACTGCCGAAAATAATTTTTTCAGTATAGATACTACCAGCCTCAAAGCACAATATAACCCCACCGAAACGGTTGAACTACGCGTTAATAACCCCGAAAATAAAACAATTGAAAAAGTTGTGTACTTTATTAACGATAAAGAAGCCGGTAGTGTAAAGGGTAATGAAAAGTTCAGCCTGAAGCTGGAAGGCAGTAAACTGGGTTACCAAAACATAAAGGCCCAGGTATATTATGAAGGTGAGAACACCGCTGCCGAAGGCCGTATTGAACTGGTAAGTGCCATAACCCCGAAACTATTAGAGTATGAAATTGTAAATACCTATCCGCATGATATTACTGCCTACACACAAGGACTTGAGTTTTACCGCGATACCCTTATAGAGAGTACCGGAAGCGGTTCGGGTCCTTCAGGAAAACGTGCAGTATCTGACATACGTAAAGTAAATTATAAAACAGGAGAAGTATATAAAAGGACTCTGCTGGATGCACAAAACTTTGGTGAAGGAGCAACCGTGCTTAATAATAAAATATACCAGCTAACCTATCAGCGTAATGAAGCATATGTGTATGATGCCAATACACTGGCTAAAATAAAAACCATACCTTATTACAAGCAGATGCAGGGATGGGGACTAACCAGCGATGGCAAGAACTTATATATGACTGACAGTTCTGAAAAAATACATATTATAGATCCTGAAACATTTAAGCAGCTGGATTATATAAATGTGTATACCAATAATTCTAAAATTGCAAGCGTAAATGAGCTGGAATGGATTGACGGAAAAATATACGGTAACATATACCAGAAAGACGCTATTGCAATTATTGATCCTAAAACAGGCGCTGTAGAAGCGGTAATAAACCTGTCAGAACTTAAAGGGAAGGTAACCCAGCACATAGACCTTGACGTTTTAAACGGTATAGCATATAATCCTAAGACCAAAACAATTTTTGTGACCGGTAAAAACTGGGACAAAATGTTTGAATTGAAAATTAAACATTAGTTGAAGAATAGTGCATTTGTCGTATTAACATATAAATAACTCTATCCATTATTTTGAATATTGTTATTTATATGTTTTAAACGCATTATATTTGCAAAGTTATTTTCTAAATTATTTCTATCATTGTAAAAATATATGTCTGCCTGCATTGTTAGCAGACAAAACGCTTGGCTAAAGGATAGCATCTTTTATTCAAATTGGGGGAAACCTTCTGAGAAATCAGGAGGTTTTATTTTTTAGAAACATTATATTATTAAATAGGTAAATAAATTTCTGAAATAGGATTGTTGACCCTAAATCCGTAACTTTGGTATTAACGCAAATTCTTACAATTATGGATATACAATATCATTACGCAACAGTATCATAGGCCATTGATGAGCTTAGGGAAAAAGGATATACCGAAGATTTTAACCTTGATGAAAATTGCCTTGTTTGCAATTCTGGTAAGTTTGGTGAAGAAGAATTTGAGATAGCTCATATCTATTTCTATGAAGGAGAAACCGACCCCGGTGATGAAGCTACCGTATATGGTATAAAATCGAACGCGGGCCATAAAGGGATATTGGTTACGGGAGATGAGCAGGATATGGATCCTATGTCAAGCAGGATAGTTAAAAAACTGCTGATACACAGAAAAAGATAAAATGAAAAGACTGCTTGCCTTATTTTTAAGTGTTCTTTGCTTTAGTACTTATAGTCAAAATATCAAGGTCATGACCTATAACATAAGGCTTGACCTGGCTAGTGATGGCGAAAATCGATGGGATAACCGTAAAGAAATGCTGGCCGGACAGGTACTTTTTTACGAACCGGATTTTTTGGGTGTGCAGGAAGCACTGCATAATCAAATGGATTATCTGGCCAAAGCGTTACCAAATTATAAATATATTGGCCGGGGGCGTGACGATGGCAGGCAGCAAGGCGAATATTCTGCTATATTTTATAATGCCGAAAATTTTGATGTACTCGATCAGGCTACATTCTGGCTTTCCGAAACACCAGTTACACCATCCAAAGGATGGGATGCTGCTTATAACAGGGTTTGTACTTACGGGATTTTCCGCGATAAGAAAACCGGAGTAAAGCTTTGGGTATTCAATACTCATTTAGACCATGTAGGTAATATTGCACGCGTAGAAAGCGCTAAACTTATATTACAGAAAATAAAACAGCTCAATACACAAAACCTGCCTGTTGTACTAACCGGAGATTTTAACCTTGAAGATAACAGCGAGAGCATAAAACTAATAAGTACAGAACTTAACGATGCAAAAAAATCAGCGAAACAGGTATTTGGCCCTGACGGTACATTTAATGCTTTTCAGTTTGATAAGCCAGTAATAACGCGTATTGATTATATATTTACTTCACGAAATATTGCAGTGAAAAAATATGCCGTATTAAGCGATTCTAAAAATTGCCGCTACCCAAGCGACCATTTGCCGGTTTATACTGAACTGTTTATCCAGAAGAATAAATAAGCTTCTTTACCCTACTCTATAAACTTAACATGTTCGGTTTTGGCAATAACAGCTATACAATAAGGATTGGTAAGCGCTGTGGTTACTATACCTCCATCGGGCTTGGTTTCTTTTATTTTAATTTCGGAAGTAGTACCGTTAATCTTTAATGATTCAATCCCAATACTATAACCTCCGGTATTCTTCTGCCCCATAAATAAGGCCACCACCTGATTTTTTGTAAAATCTACCTGAGGTGTATCTTCAGCACTGTTTATTTCTTTATAAAGCGAGTTTAGTGCGCTTTGCGATTTAATTATAACATTACCTTTATTCTCCCAACCGCCGTAGCTTTCCTGTTTCAGTATTTTAAAGCTTTCATCTGTCATAGTTACTGATTTTCCCTGTTTGCCGGGTTGTCCGGGTTTGCCGTCTGCTCCTTTGGTATATGTTACGCAGCTGCTTAGGGCAAGTGCTGCAGTAAGTGTAAGTAATATCTTTTTCATGCGTGCTGTTGTTGTTTCAAGGCTTTACGATAAAGGTTTTCATAAAGCGGTAATATATTTTGGATGTCAAATTTTTCGGCAACTTTAATGGCATTCGATTTAAATTCAAACAGCACCTTATCGTCCGATAATATAGAAATTGCCTTTTGTGCCATATGCTGCACATCACCTACATTACCCAAATATCCTGATACTCCCTCTTCATTAACTTCTGGCAAACCGCCCGAATTTGTAGAAATAACAGGCACACCATTAGCCATTGCTTCAAGCGCTGCAAGCCCAAAACTTTCAGTTTCTGAAGGCAGCAGGAAAAGGTCAGAATAACAAAGTATCTGGTTGATCTCGCTGCTGTTGCCAAAAAATATTACCTTATCAGCTATACCCAGTTCCCGGCACAGTTTTTCCGCAGGCTCCTTTTCAGGGCCATCTCCTACCATCATAAGCTTTGCAGGCATTACCTTTTGTATCTCATTAAAAATCTTAACCACATCAGGAATACGCTTTACCTTGCGGAAATTACTTATGTGCGTAATGATCTTCTCTGTTTCGGTAGCCATCATAGAGCGGCGGCACTGAGAGTTCATATCGGTCTTGTCTTTATCAATTTCGATAAAGTTAGGTATTACAGTAATGTCACGTTTAATATCAAAAAGCCTATATGTTTCATCTTTAAGATCCTGTGATACTGATGTTACAACATCTGAATGATTGATACTGAAACTTACGGCAGGCTTATAGAAAGGATGATTACCTACAAGTGTAATATCGGTACCATGCAGGGTTGTAACCATCGGTATTCGTATACCCTGCTCCTTCAGCATTTTTTTAGCCATGTAGCCCGCATAGGCATGTGGTATGGCATAATGTACATGCAGAAGTTCAATTTTATGCAGTTTCACCATATCTACCAGCTTGCTGGAAAGCGCTAGCTCATAGGGCTGGTAATGAAATAAAGGATATTCAGGAACGTGTACTTCGTGAAAGTGAACATTAGGATTTAAAAGTGCCAGGAGTACAGGCTGGCTGTACGTTATAAAGTGTATCTCGTGGCCTCTGCGGGCCAGTTCCAGCCCCAGTTCGGTAGCTACAACGCCACTACCGCCAAAAGTTGGATAACATACTATTGCGATTTTCATAAAAGAGTCAGAATAAAGTAACGAAATTAAATAAA
>JBQGDS010000357.1:0-8908 GCA_052039185.1 Flavobacterium sp. | reverse complement strand
TATAGCCCTCGCGGCTTCATTTTTAGAACCCGAACCGCTTATTATCTGGTGTATATTGTCATGATGTATATATTGCAGGTTATGGTCGTGGCCTGATATTACAATTACATTGTTCCTGCCCTGTATCAGTGCTTTTATTCGGCCGGTAAGGGTATTGTATATTCGGCTCTGTATATCCTGTGTGCTGTAACCCGAAGCCCTGCGCGCAATGTTAATTACAGTACCTATTATGGGCATGGGTACTTTGGTATTTAATGGATATAAATGCTTTCTTGCCGAAAACTGCCCGCCGTGCGAGCCATTGCTCATAAGCGGATGGTGAATGGCAAGTACAATGGTTTTGTCCTGATTTTTGTTCAGCAGGTCTTCCAGTTCGGTAAAAAGCGCTTCACGGGTTTTTATACTGCAGTCGTCATTTATAGTTGGGTAATTGTCCCAGTCCTCAATATACCATTGGCTGTCAATAGCTATCAGGGTAGTGGTGTCGTCAATTTCTATATCAGTTATGCCACAGCCTTTCCCGGGCAGAAATACATTTTTACCCAGTTTGTCCTTAATGAATTTTTCCTGTTCCTTTAGTCCGTCATAACCATTGTACCAGTCATGGTTGCCCGGAATAAAATACGTTTTCCCTTTAAAAAGCATTGCAAGCGCTATCTGGGCTTCGAGGCTTACTTCGGCTTCTTTACGTTCAGGAGTGTCTTTTGTGTTTTTTTCAGGAGGCATGCCGTGCGGATATATGTTATCGCCCAGATAAAAAAGTGTAGCATTTTTCCCTTCTTGTTTTAGTTTTTCGGCAATTATGGCAAACAATTGCTGTGTATGGGGCGCTGCTGCATAACCGGCATCGCCTATAAGGTAAAAGCGTTGCGCGGGCTTCTCTTTGGTTATAGAGTATCTTTCGGGATTATATGGGGCTGCTTCACTTCCATATTGTGTTTTGTAAGACGCGCAGGCGGTAAGCAGGGTAAGGGCACCAAGCGCTGTGCAAATCTTAATATTTAGCTTACGCATACGCTTAACCGAAAAGAATTTCATAATTTGGTAGTGTTAATTTCATACCTATGGATATTGTTCAGGAAGCCGCAGATTACGTCTTTGCCTTGTTCAAAGATAAACTATCGGGCGAATATATTTACCACAATTACAATCATACTTTACGGGTTGTAAATGCTGTAAAGGAAATTTTGGCAGATGAAGGGCTGGAAGGTGATGCTGCCGAAGCTGTATTGCTTGCTGCATGGTTTCATGATGCCGGATATGTAGAAGGAGGGGAGAACCACGAAGCGCGCGGAGCAGCCATAGCCGAAGAATTCCTGAAAGAAAGAAATTATCCGGCTGCTAAAGCCGAAAAGGTAGCGAAGCTGATACGGATTACCGAAATGTCTGCCGAGCCACAGAGCCTTGAGGAAAAGATTATACGCGATGCTGATTGTGCACACTTTGCCGATGATAATTACGATACGGTTTCCGAACTGTTGCGCGAGGAATGGCGGCTCGTGCAAAGCAAAGTGTTTACTGACCTGGAATGGAGTCTCGGTAACCGTAGGCTGCTGATGAGTGACCACCGTTATTTTACCCGTTACGGACAGGAAAAACTACAGCCGCAAAAAGAACAGAACCTGGCAAAACTACAGTTAAAGATAACCGAACTTCAAACCGGTAAAAAGGAATCAAAGGAAAAGCTCAATAAAAAGAAACTTGAAAAGTTAGACAGGCCGGATCGTGGTATAGATACTATGTTCCGCGTGACATTGAATAACCATACCCGCCTGAGCGAAATTGCCGACAGCAAGGCGAATATACTTCTTTCGGTTAATGCAATTATTATTTCGGTAGCGCTATCGGTCCTTATCCCTAAGCTGGACAGCCCTAGTAATGCACACCTGGTAACACCTACTTTTTTATTGGTAGGCTCAAGCGTACTCACTATAATTTTTGCAATACTTTCTACACGCCCTAAAGTTACTCAGGGCATTTTCAGCCGTGATGATATTGCCAACAGGAAAGTGAACCTGTTGTTTTTTGGTAATTTTTATAAAGTACCGCTTGAAGAGTATGAATGGGCCATGAATGAAATGATGAAGGACAGGGATTACCTTTACAGCTCACTTATAAAAGACCTGTATTACCTTGGCCTTGTGCTTAACAGGAAATACAAGCTGTTACGTATTACCTATACCTTATTCATGATAGGATTGCTGGTGTCGGTAGCATCGTTCGTTATAGCGTTTAAAACGCTTTAAGTGTTGTGCTCCAGTTCTTTAAGCAGGTCTTCATAACTATAGGTGTTCTTTTTCGTATCGTCATAAATTACGCCTACCCGAAGTGCTTTTAGCCCTGTAACACCTTGCAGGTCCTCAACTTCAAATGTCTCTATTGTCTCGTTAAGCATACCTTTGTGCTGTAAGAAGCGTATGTACCTGCGGTATTCTTCTTCTTCCTGTTTTTGGGAATAAACAATGGTTATTTTACCCTTGTCTGTAATACGGTCGCCGGTACCTTTTATGTGCGATTTGTCAATACGTTTCTTTACCACTTCATAACGGGCATTATAAGTTCCGTCTACATCAAAACGCTTTTCATCCATACGGAAACGGATAGAAATTGGCGTGCTGAAAACCAGTATAAGTGAGGTAACATCAAGGTCGTAAGGCAATGACGGGCGAAGTTTATAGTACTCATTTTCCATTTCGCACATAGCCTGCAGCTGCCATAATCTCAGGTTGTTAAGATATATGGGGCTATATGTTTGCTTTGGTGCTATGCTTGCCCCAACATACAGGTTATGCTCAACGCCGTCCGTTTTAAAGCGCTCGTAGTAATGCGGGAAAAATTGTTGTGCCTCGTCCTGTTTTTTGTCCAGTACTGCAGCCATTTGCTTGTTAATGATAGAGAGTGCATCATCAAAATCCTTCCGGCTGTCATATACCAGCTTCATTTTATCATCAAGCAGGCTGAAATAATCGGATATCTTTTCATGTATCGTAGCATTTGCCGAATCGAAATGCTTCAGTACAGGATGTATTTCGTGTATTATATACGATTGGATGTTGGCTTCGGTATCGGCTTTTAATTCCGATTTAAGCTGGGTTTCCATCTTTTCAAGCTCAAAGATATGCTGCTCAATAAGTGGTAGTTTTTCTTCTTTAAAAATGTAACGGAATAAACCAAGCAGATTTTCAATCTGTACAATTAAATCTTTTTCTATTGATTCATTCCTAGCGGTAGAAGACCCTTTTATATCAATTTGTCCGTATAAAGGATACACTTCGCGGAAAACGATTTCTTTATAGGCAAGGTTGCGCGTGTTAGAATTGATGTGCAGTAATGCTTCCTCACGAAATTTCCAGTAAACACTGTGGTGTATGGCTGTGTACTCATTCTGTATTATGGCATCAATTTCATTCTGAAGTTCAGAATAGTAACGCTCAATTGTGTCAGACAGGAAAGGCAGGATGTAAGCAAGCTTGTTCGCATTTATGCTGTTGAGCTCACCCGGTCGGGCAGATACCATTTCTACAAGCCCCATTAGTTTATTATTCTTAACAATTGGAGCGAGGATACAGCTTTTGATATCTTGTGATATAAGATGCTTTGCAAATTTAGCATCGTCAGGATTATTTTCAATATATGCCTCAACATCCGAAATGATGAAATAGTTTTTAAGCTTTAGCAACTCATCAAGTGTGCTGTTGCAAAACATGCTCGAGCAGCTTATTTCCTTATTACCCATTAGGATGTGGCTGGTAATATCTTCAAACGGCGCCATCCTGAACTGGCTGTCTTCTGTGTTTATTTCGGTAAAACCTATTCTCAGGTCAGGGATTTTGTATATAGACCTGAATATGGTTTCAACGTTATTTTTTGTCATCTCATTGAAGTCATCTGTTTTAAGCAGGTTACTTTTCAAATTAGAGATTGCACTTTCCGTAGTAGCATCAAAAAGTGTAATGATACCAAATCCTTTAACCGTCCAGCTGTCTTCAGGAAATTTTTCTTTCCATAGTTCAAGGTTGTCAAAACTGTCCATAAGGAGCTTAACATCCTCTTCGGTTATATTAACTGCTTTTTCATTAGGCGTAATATCAAGAAAATCGGCATTGTATAGTATCCTGTAATGGCGCATTACACCACTACTGTCAGGGATATCATAAAACAAAGGCCTGCTGAAATCAAAATGATAGCCGTAATAGCTATTCAGCACCAGGCAACAGCAAAATACATAAAACTGGTGCTCATCAAAATTACGGATAGCCATGCCCCAGTCAATACCAGCAGCGTGCATAATATCTTTAAAACGCTGGGTATGGTTAAATGTAATGTTGAAAAAAGGTATGGCAGCAGCCTTTATTTCATTTTTTGTAAGGGCAGTAGGGAACAGGTCGGCCAGCAGATTTTTTATCAGCTTTTCGTGCTTGTCAAGCAACGAAAGGTCGGTAATACCTTCCCGCAATTCCGGGAAAGGAGCAGTGTGGCGTAGCAGCGCATTAGCATAATCCGAACGGTAGTCGACATCAGAGTTTGCAATGTCTTCAAGCGCTTCAAGTACTTTATGGAAGGCTATTTTCGCTACGAGCGGGCTTGGCTTATTTTGGTCATCTTCAGTTCTCATATCCTCACAAATAGTACATCAAATGTACAAAAAATATACCGATTGGCCTTTATTGATTAAATGTCAGGCAATACCAGTGCCAACTGCCATTTTGTGCTGTTTCATTACCTTTGCTGCATGAATCAGCGCATATTGTTAGACTTACCGAATAACATCAGGCTTACTATAAAGCGCGAAGACCTGCTGCATCCGCATATATCAGGCAATAAATTCCGTAAGCTTAAGTATAATATACTGCAGGCAAAAGCTGAGGGTAAAAAAGCGCTGCTCACTTTTGGCGGGGCGTATTCCAACCATATTGCTGCTACAGCCGCGGCGGGAAAGGAGCATGGTTTTGAAACAATAGGCGTGATTCGGGGCGAAGAATTGTTTGATAAAATTGTGGATAACCCAACACTTTCATTTGCAGCACAATGTGGTATGCGTTTTAAATTTGTAAGCAGGACACACTATGCCAATAAAACTGATCTAGATTTTATAAATAGCCTGCGGGATGAATTTGGCGACTTTTATTTAGTGCCCGAAGGAGGGACCAATGCATTAGCGGTAAAAGGCTGTACCGAAATAGTAACGCCGGATGATGCAGTTTTTACGCATATATGCTGCGCAGTAGGCACAGGAGGAACGTTGTCAGGTATAATTAATTCCGCCTTGCCAAACCAAAAAATACTTGGATTTCCTGCGCTAAAGGCTGATTTGTCAGGTGAGATACGTAAATTTGCCCAAAATGATAACTGGGAACTGATAGAAGATTACAATTTTGGCGGTTATGCCAAAATAAATGAAAATCTGGTACAGTTTGTGAACGATTTTTATGTTAAAACCGGCATTCCGCTTGATCCGGTGTATACGGGAAAGATGGTTTTTGGCGTTATGGATAGGATACATAACAATAAATTTGAACCCGGAGCCAATATATTGCTTATACACACAGGCGGTTTACAGGGTATAGCAGGAATGAATATTGAACTGGCGCGTAAAAAGCTGCCTTTAATTAAAATTGAGAATAATGACTAAAAAAATCTTAGCCTTACTACTTCTAAGCTTTTTAGTGAGTTGCGGAACTTCAAAATCCCGTATCCAGACAACCAAAAAAGGAACTGCAAAACGTTCGGCAACCTCGCCGGCACGTAAAAGCAGGACAGTTAAAACTACTCCGTCAAGAACGGCATCAACATCTAAGAATGAGGGCAGGCAGGAAGTACTGGAATCTACCTCTCGTACTGTGGTGTATGCTGACCTTGTAAATTCATACGTGCTGGATTTTAAAGATATCGCAAAAGATAATATGCGCCGCCATGGCATTCCTGCAAGTATTACGCTGGCACAGGGTATACTGGAATCGGGTGCCGGGCGTGGTACACTTTGTGTTAAAGCTAACAATCACTTCGGGATAAAATGCCATACGGGCTGGGAAGGCGAAAGTGTATATCATGATGACGATGCAGCTCAGGAATGTTTCCGCAAGTATTCACAGCCATCAGAATCATATAACGACCATTCATTATTTCTTACTACAAGAGGTAGATATGCTTCACTTTTTAAGCTGGGTAAAGACGATTATTCGGCATGGGCTCACGGGCTTAAAGCCGCAGGTTATGCTACCGACCCGAAATATCCTGATAAGCTGATAGGACTTATAGAACGCTATGACCTGGCCAAATATGATGCTGAGGTGCTAGGTAGAAATTATGAGCCGAGAGTAAAAGAAACACCCAAACCAATAATGCCCAAGCCACAGGAAGAAGCAGTGGCCCTTGAGGTTGGCTCTTACCGTGTGCAGCAGGGCGATACATTATACTCTATATCAAAAAAACATAACCTGTCGGTAGATGAGCTTATGAGGCTGAATGGCCTTTCAGGCAATGCCCTTTCCATCGGCCAGGTACTAAAAGTAAAATAACCATGCTATATGAAAGAAGCAGCCAGCTTTTTGCCGAAGCGCAAAAAGTAATTCCGGGCGGCGTAAACTCTCCTGTTCGGGCTTTTAAAGCTGTGGGCGGAACACCAATTTTTATTAAAGAAGCTAAAGGCCCTTACCTGTATGATGAAGATGGTAACCGCCTTGTTGATTATATCAATTCATGGGGGCCAATGATTTTAGGCCATGCCTATGAACCTGTAGTGAATGCCGTAATTGAGCGTGCTAAAAAAGGTACGTCTTTTGGCACACCGACAGCCCTTGAAACCGAGATTGCTGCTCTTGCAGTGAGCATGGTGCCTAATATTGATAAGATACGTTTTGTAAACTCGGGTACCGAAGCATGTATGAGCGCTATTAGGCTTGCCCGTGGTTTTACAGGACGTGAGAAAATAATAAAATTTGCAGGCTGTTACCACGGCCATAGCGATTCTTTCCTTATACAGGCAGGCAGTGGGGCAGTTACATTCGGTACGCCTAACAGCCCCGGTGTAACACAGGGAACAGCCAAAGATACCCTACTTGCAAAATATAATGACCTGGATAATGTAAAACAGCTTTTTGAAGCGAATACAGGTGAAATTGCAGCTATCATAATTGAGCCTGTAGCCGGTAACATGGGGTGTATTCCTCCTGCTGAAGGCTTTCTGGAAGGCCTGAGGCAACTGTGCGATACGCATGGCACACTTCTTATTTTTGATGAGGTAATGACCGGTTTTCGCCTGGCAAAAGGCGGTGCGCAGGAGCTTTTCGGGATAAAGGCTGATATTGTAGCTTTTGGTAAGGTAATAGGTGGCGGGCTTCCTGTTGGGGCTTTCGCAGCCCGAAATGAGATTATGGATTTCCTGGCGCCAATTGGCCCTGTTTACCAGGCAGGCACACTGTCAGGCAACCCGCTGGCTATGGCAGCCGGGCTTGAAATGCTTAAGGCTATTGATAAAGATAAAGAACTATTCAACAGGCTTGAAGAAAAAACAGCTTATCTTGAAAAAGGAATACGTGAAAAACTTGATACCGAAAGTATTGTTTATACAATAAACAGGAGGGGCTCTATGATATCGGTGCATTTTGATGCACAGCCTGTAACTGATTTTGCTACTGCGGGTAAAGGGGATAATGAAACCTTCAGGAAGTTTTTCCACGGGCTGCTTAAGGAAGGTGTTTACATAGCGCCATCGGCTTATGAAACATGGTTTATTACTGATGCCCTGAGTTATGAGGATTTAGACTTTACAATAAATGCTGTAGGCAGAGTTGCTGAAGATTTAAAATAAAAAATGGCTCCGGATCCGGAGCCATTTTTTATTTTTTTACATTTTTATTTTCGCCTGTCAGCATCTGCATAAGGCCGGGAGTGTTTTCAACTTTTTGTATGTTTTCCGGGCTAAGGGATGCTTTTATTTTCATCTCAATAGTATGAGCAACCCTCTGCTTACGTTCATCAGAAAGTTCCTGAAGGTACATACGGTGCTTGTGTTCAAACAGCTTCCTGAAATCATCCTTCTGTGTGCCGTTAAAGGTAACGGCCTTTTCCAATGCGGCCAGGTCGCTCAGGGCTGCATCTTTCACAGTTTTCTGTGTTTTGTCATCCAGCATCCCTGATTGTGCCTTTGCGGGTTTCTGCTGAGCCTGGGCAGTTAACCCTAGTGTAAGGGTTACTGCTAATGCAATAATTATTTTCTTCATAATAGTAGTTTAAGCAGTTAGTATACCAAATCTACTCATTTGAGTAAATATTACAAAACTTTAACATACTCAAATTACCTTCTTTGCCTCTTTTTAAAGTTTTCGTGCTTTTTTGTGATTTTATTGTGGTGATCCTGTTTCATGTTTTCCCACTTTGTAAACTGTTCAGCACTAAGTACTTTTCTCATTTCCGCTTTAAGAGCTATCTTGTCGTCAAGCTGCTTGTTTTTCATGGCAAATTTCTCATCGGCAGTAAGCTTTTTTCCTGTTTCCCTGTCAGCTTTGCGCTGCGCTCTTAGCTGTTCAGCTTTTTTAATCCTGTCAAGCAGTAGTTTCTGTACGTCTTTTTGCTGTTTTTCATTCAGGTTAAGAGCCAGCGTCATTTTTTTAGCAGCCAGTTCTGCTCTTTGCTCCGGTTTAAGTGGCTCATGTCTTGTGTCCCTATGCTGCGCAGTTACCGTAAGGCCTATCATCATTACAATTGCCAAAATCCACGTTTTCATAATTTAATTTTTAAAAGTTATATGCATAAGACTAATCTGAAATAAAAAGGTTTAAAATAAACATAAAAAAGGCCGCCAACCGGCAGCCTTTTTTATGTTCAATAAGGAATTTATCCTTTAAATTCTACCGTTTTGGTATCGCCGTCAACGGTTACTTTTATAAGGCCATGCTTAGAAAGCCCT
>JBQGDS010000356.1:0-4180 GCA_052039185.1 Flavobacterium sp. | reverse complement strand
TCGGTAGTAGTACTGTCATTATTAGCAACAGGCTGTATCATGGCGCCTACAGTTACAGTTACCGTAGCGGTTGATGTACTGTTATCTGAACCTGTAATCCTGTATTGAAAAGAGTTAGTGCCTGCAAAACCTGCGTTAGGTGTATATACTACATTATTGCCCTGTACCGTGGCAGTACCGTTTGCAGGCTGCGATATAACATTAACAGCTGAAATTGTAGTATTAGTAGCAGTATCGTTATTTAAAACGTTGATTGTTGTTGGGTAGCCTGTAACAGTTGTAGCAGTATCATTGTTAGCCATAACACCACCTGCAGGTGTTACAGTACCTCTAAGTGTTGGGCCCGGTGTAGACGATCCGCTTTCTGTATTAATTATACGGGTATCAGTATAATAATTGTTAGAAAAATCGTAGTAGTACACCCTGATTGTCAGTGTTTGAGCTGTTGCAACAGTATATCCTGAAGGAAACCTTACAGTGAAAGTCTGGTTGCTTCCGGTAACATCAAAAACAGTCTGGTTGCCTGAATTTGTTAAAGAAGTCCAGGTAGATCCATTAATAGAAGCGCGAACTTCCATTTTTCTAGACTGAGCATTAGCCCATCTTGTAATTAGTACAAATTCAGTTGGCTTAATTTCATAACCACTGTTAGGATTAGCTCTGAACTCCACATACTTACTGGTGTTAATCGCAGTACTGGTATTACCCCAGTGAAGATTTTCCACTTGGAATCCTCCTGCCCATCCCGGTTGGCCGACAGTAACTCCGCCACCGCCTGATATGGCTTGTGCTGTTAGGTTAGTTAATCCTGTTGGTTGAGACGTGCTGTTCCACGTCACAAGATTTCCTTGAGATAATGCCATAAGGGGACATAGCATTATCAGTAGTAATACTTTTTTCATTTAGTAATTATTTAAATTTTAGGTAGTTATGGGGGGCATAACTAAATTTGGTTGCGGGTGCAAATGTAGAACAAATTTTGAACTACAAAAATAATTGAATGTTAAATTTTAAGATGTTTTTAATAAATTTTTTCCTGATGAATTAGATGTGTAATAGCTGTATAATCAGGTAATTATATGGAATATCAGGTTTCGTTGGTGTTTTAAGCCAAAAAACCATTCTTATTCATATTTTAAATATATCCTGATTTGGGGTGTGTGGCAAATACCAAATGCGGGGGCATGCATTTAATATCCGAACTAAAAATAGCAATAGTTAAAATTTTAAACTATAATGCTGTAGTGTACAATAGTTTTTGTGTTCATATATTTAGCATTTTGGGTTGGCATATTATACGTTGCAAATAATAATTTGGCTGGCATTGCAACACTACAAATGTATACTGATTTTATGAAACATTAACTTTTTTTTAATAGACAAACCATAGACGGAATGATTAATTTTAAAAATTAAATCACTGAGTTACAGTTATTTATATATATTGTCTATATTGATATAGACAAAAGTATCTTTAAATCCTGTATGAAATTATAACTCTGTTAACAATCGTTCAAATTCGGCATCATCCTGGATTTCCATTTTTTTCTTGATGCGGTATTTTTTGGTTATAGCGCTTTCATGCGAAATCTGTAGTAGTGATGCAATCTCCTTATTCGACAGATTTAATTTTAATAATGAACAAAACTCTATGTCATTCTTGGTAAGTTTTGCAAAACGGTTTTGCAATGTATTATTAAATTCGGGATGGAGGCTATTAAACCGTGTTTCGAACTGTTTCCAGTAATCCTTTTGTTTTGTGAGGATTAAAAGCTCTCTTTTAATATCAGCAATACCATTAAAGCCGTTATTATCGCATTTTTCAATAATTTCATTAATGCTGTCATGATAGCTTGCCATTTCAAGTGCTTTAGAGGTAAGCTCGCGCTGTTTTTCGTTTATCAGTTCTTTTTGTGCATTGTGCAGTTCCTGATCGTGTAAGTGCTGCTGTTGAATAAGCGTCTTTTCGGCTTCAACTGCTTTTATAGCTTCAGCCTGGAGTTTGTTGCGCAGCCTTGCCCCGCGCAGTAGTAACAACACTATTACAATTACAGCAATACTACCTATAATGTATAGCAGCATAAGCCTTTGCTCAGTCTCTACTGTTTTTTTAAGCGCTTTATTATTGGCTTCAAGCGCCACGTTTTTTTCCCGTTGCAGTTCCGTCTGGAATTTTGCCTGAACATCGTGTACGGCAGTTTCGCGTTGTATTACTGAAACCGAATCCATTACGGCAATGGTTTTCTTATACTCTTCTATTGCCTTTTTATCGTCGCTTGTACGGCTGAATATGGCTGCCTTTGCTTTTTGGTATTCGGCTTTATCAACAGGGCTTGCTTTAACTACCCTGCCACTTTTGTCAATTACCGAAATTACCGCTAGCGCTTTTTTATAATCTCCGCTTTTGTTCAGTACATTAATATATTCGGCACCTATTAGTACCAAGTTGGTCGCTTTACTGGCTGCAAGGTATTTATAGGCCTTGTCATAATATGCAACTGATTTATCCAACCTGCCCTGCAACTGTTCTATATTGGCAAGCTTAGAGTAGGTAATCCCCATCATTTCCTTGTCGTCAAACTTTTCAAGGCCTGCGCCGGCTTCTTTTAACGATGCTTTTGCCGCGGTAAAATTGTTTAGCTGTATGTAGGCTTCCGCAATGTTAAGGTGGGTAAGGTAATAGTTTTTTTCGGCGCCCATTTCCTTAAACTCTATAAGGCATTCCTTGTAAAGATCTATCGCGAACTTAAAATTATCTTTTTTAAGGTAAGTGTTGGCCAGCTTTTGCTTTACAGCAACCATCTGCTTTGTATTCTTCTCAGCTTTAAAAATAGCAATTGCTTTCAGCAGGTAATCTACAGACGTGTCATAATCGCCCATAAGGGTGTAGTTCGATGCCATTTCGCCATATGCCATGGCAATACCTTTGTTGTTTTTTATCTTGGTATTTATGGCAATAACTTCATCAATTACATTGATCGCCTTTTTATACTCACCACGGTTGCGGTAACCAATGGAAAGATTAAGCAGGCTGCGGACCCTGTTTTTTGGGAAGTCATCAATATAACCTAATGATTTTTTAAAGTAAAATATTGATGAGTCAGCATTGCCTTTCATGCCATGATACATACCATAAAGGTTATATGTGTTACCGCGTACAGTATCATGCGCCCCATGTATATTGGCCAGGGTTCGTTTTATAATAACCAGGGCGCTATCGGGCTTTGTATAAATGAGCTTACGGGTTTTTAGCTCAGCATCTTTAAAATCATACGGTTTTTGGGCATGGCACAGGGTTGATAGTAACAACCCGAATGCTAAAATCATTCGCATCATCAGGGGCATCTTTAACTGATGGCAAATTAACAAAATTTTATGATTTGTATAAAACTTTTATTCGTGAGATAAATCTGCTATTTTATTGTAAACCAGATTAGTTTCATAGCCTTTACGGATAAGATAGCCCATTACTTTGGTTTTCTTTTTCGGCAGGCTGCGCTCTTTGGTGTTCTGCCATTGTTTTTCGGCAAGTTGGTTAAAAACATTAAGATATTCATCCGTGTCTATCTCCTTCAAAGCTGTCTCAATATTGTATTTTGATATGCCCCGTAGTTTTAGTTCGTTGACAATACGCACTTTGCCGTAGTGTTTTATACGGTGTTTGCCACGGGCGAAACTGCAGGCAAAACGTTCTTCATTAAGGAAATTATTTTCTATAAGATGGTTTATAATTACATCAATAGCCTGTGGTATCATATTCATACCCTTTAACTTCTGAATTACCTCTTCATGGCAACGTTCCTGGTAGCTGCAATAGTGCTCCAGTTTTCGGCGTGCTTCGTCTAAACTATAGGTTTTGTGTGGCTGCATGGCGCTAAGATAAAAAGAAAACCCATCTTTTAAGATGGGTTTATAGTTCTATACCGGAATGTTGAGGTTTTTATGTGTTCGTACAACTGCCTGTTCATTTTTGTAATCTATCCATGCCTGGCCTTTATATTTACGCATAAAATTATCGAAATAGCGCATAATGAAAATATTATATGCCGCTTTTGAAAGGTTGGACAATGATCTCGGCAACGCACGCAGGCTCATTGAAAAACCGGGAGTAATATATTTCATGTAATGCCAGTAACCTTCGGGCATGTAAAGCATCTCGCCGTGCTGAAGATCAGCAACC
>JBQGDS010000355.1:0-5304 GCA_052039185.1 Flavobacterium sp. | reverse complement strand
GCCATTATTATCTACAGCCACTGCAAGGTCGTTGCTAGCTGCATCTACGGGGGCTAAACTGGTAGCAAATGGTTTGTTATAACTAAACCGGTATTCAAGTTTACCATATTTACCCTTGGCAAAAAAGCCCATTTGCCTTGCAAACTGGTCGGAGTTTTCAATAAGCGGCCAGTTAAATATTGGTGCATCAACGGCGAGGTAGTTTAGGGTTGAGCTCATTGTCATGCGTGAGAGGCCCATGTAATAATGTAGTCCGCCACCAAGAGTAAGGCTGAATTTTTTATCGGCCTGTGGCAGGACAATGGCATATTCGTTCCAGGCATCATGAAAAAACATACCCGGCTTTTTTGCAGCGCCATAACCACCCGTACCTGTAGAACTTGCAGCACCGCCGTTAGTAAATGTTTGGTTATTAATACCAAAATGGGTTACAATCATATACCGTTTTGATATTTGTGCGTATAACAGCAAACGTAATCTTCGGCTACCTATATCGGTACTTGTTGTAGCCTCCTCCCCATTTACCATGCTCCCCGGATTAAGCTCTGATGAGCGAAACCACGTTTGGTTCCAGGCTATAATGCGCATATACTTATTGCCTGTGGTATCAAGATTAAACTTTAGCCCTGAACCATATTCATCCGAACCTTGCGAATAGCTGTTGAGCCCTATTAGGAACAGCCCTGTAAGTAGTAAAAATTGTTTCATGTTTTGTAGTTTAGGTATTTGGTTAATAGTGCTTTTAGGTACTGCCAAATTCTAAAAATGAAACGGATAGGCAATCAATCGGTATATATATCTGTTAAGAGATATAGCTTAATCTTTAAAGCGTTCCCATTTTATAAGCATAAATTTATCACCAAGTTCAGTAATAATCATACCTGCACCCGATAACTGATCTTTATTTTTAAGATACTCAACCAACTCTAAATGATTAAAAATCTTATAAGTAGGATGATAATCGCCATGTGTGGGCTTCTTAATCCTGAATTCCTTGACCCAGTTGCTTATTGTAACATGCGAAACGCCTATAATACGCTCAATTTCGCGATAGCTTAGTCCTTCAAGGTAAAGCTGCAAAGACTTAGTGACATAGTAGTTATCAATTTTTTTACCGAGCTTGTTAACGGTAAAATAGTAGTTACATTTTTTACACAAATATCTTTGTTTATTATTAATAATGCCACTTTTTACAATATGTGTGTCACGACATTTAGGACAGGCATGAATATTCATATATATTATTTTTGCATAAATATATTAATTTAGCAAATATACAAAAGAGAATAGTGTAAAAAATATCTGTTATTTTTATTCAGTGAATAATTTATAACAAATTTCACTGATAACTATTCAAATAATTAAACAAATCACGTTTGTTTGTTAATGGTAAAGCATTACATTTGCCTATATACTGATTTTTTATAAAAATCATAAGCATTTACTTAATCATGCAGATTGATCCAAACACAACTGACAGTAAAAACATATATAAGATACTTACAGGAGCGGTTATCCCCCGGCCTATCGGTTGGATATCTACCATAAGTGAAGATGGCATATTAAATCTCGCTCCTTTTTCATTTTTTAATGCTGTGGGCGAAGATCCGCCACATGTAATGTTCTCTACGGTGCGTACTGGCAATACTAATAAAGACACACTGAATAATGTACTGGCAACAAAACAGTTTGTAGCGAATATGGCAACGGAAGAACTGGTTGAAGCTATAAATAATACCTCAATAAACCTGCCGCCTGACGCTGATGAATTTGCTTATGCCGGTCTGACACCTATACCTTCGACTAAGGTAAAACCGCCTCGTGTTGCCGAAAGTCCTATTCATTTTGAATGTGAAATGGTACATCATTACAATCTTGAAGGCCATAAATATGGTGGCGCTACTATTATTATAGGACGTATAGTTATGTTTCATGTAGCCGATAACGTACTGCTTGATGATTATAAAATCAACAGAGAGGTATATAAACCAATTGCACGCCTTGAAGGCTATAATTATGCTAAAATAGGTGAAGTATTTTCAATAAAAAGGCCATTTATAAAACCATGAAAGTAACAGTTATAGGGGGCGGACCCGGAGGATTATATTTTTCAATTCTGCTTAAAAAAGCGATGCCCGAAACTGAGATAAATGTATACGAACGCAATCGCGCTGATGACTCTTTTGGTTTTGGCGTAGTGTTTTCTGATGAAACACTTAGCGAATTCCTGAGCCGCGACCCACAGTCATACGATCTTATCCGCAGTCGTTTTGCCTATTGGGATGAGCTTGATGTAGCGCGTGATGGCGAAAAAGTTCGCATTACCGGAAATGGTTTTTGCGGATGTTCACGTAAAACATTACTGCAATTGCTA
Organism: Flavobacterium sp.; assembly: GCA_052039185.1. Lineage (GTDB taxonomy): Bacteria > Bacteroidota > Bacteroidia > Flavobacteriales > Flavobacteriaceae > Flavobacterium. Next base: position 2,930 of record JBQGDS010000355.1, on the reverse strand, counting down.
CAGCAGCGTTGCCGGGAAGAAGGTGTTAATCTGCAATTTGAATACAATATAGATGATTTAACCCAGTTTGAAGATTCGGATATAATAGTTGCTGCCGATGGTATAAACAGCGGCATACGCGAAAAGTATCAGGCTGAGTTCGGTACTGATATACAGTTACAAAGCAACCGCTTTGTATGGATGGGTTCAACACGTCCACTTGATGCGTTTACTTACTTTTTCAGGACAACACCTTACGGAACTTTTGTAGCGCATACCTACCAATATGAAGAAGGTATGAGTACCTGGATTTTTGAATGTACCGACAGTACTTGGAAAAATGCAGGTTTTACCATAGCTGATGAACAGGATACCATAAATAAGCTAAAGGAAATATTTGCCGAAGAACTGGACGGGCACGGATTAATATCGAACCGTTCGCACTGGAGGCAGTTTCCTGCAATTACCAATAAAAAATGGAGCCATAAAAATATTGTTTTATTAGGTGATGCAAAGGCTACAGCCCACTACTCTATTGGCTCAGGAACCAAACTGGCTATGGAATGCGCCATCGCACTGGCTGATTCGGTAATACTGCACAAAACTGATGTGGATGCCGTATTCAATAATTATGAAAAAATGCGCCGTAACCGTGTTGAAATGATTCAGCATGCGGCTAACGTTTCATTACAATGGTTTGAAGACATGGACAGGCACATACAGCATCCATTCATGCAGTTCGCTTTCAGTGTAATGACACGTTCTAAAAAAGTAACATTTGAGAACCTTGCATTAAGAGACCCTTCTTTTACGCAAAAAGTCCTGGCAGGGTTTAACGCTAATGCTGCAAACGAAAAACAATATACCTCGGCTGCTTTTACGCCTTTCTGCCTTCGTGGAATGACCCTGGATAACCGGATAGTAATGAGCCCTATGGAGCAATATTCGGCTGTTGACGGGCTGGTTAACAACTGGCACCTTACCCATTACGGCAGCCGTGCTACCGGTGGCGTGGGATTAATAATAACTGAAGCAACCGCAATTTCACCTACCGGAAGAATAACTTTAGGATGTCCCGGTATATGGTCTAAAGAACAGGTAATTAAATGGAAAGAAGTAACTGATTTTATCCATTCTAACAGTTCTGCTAAAATAGCAATACAGTTAGGACATTCGGGCCGTAAAGGTGCTGTAAAATTCCCCTGGGAAGGTAACAATGAGCCCATAGATATGGCATGGGGACTGCTGAGTGCATCGCCTATTGCATTTAATAATAAAGTCGAGACACCTCATGAAATGAGTCTTGAGGATATGGACATTATAACCCATGAATTTGAAAATGCCGTCCGTAATGCTGATGAGGCGGGGTTTGATATGATAGAGCTTCAGGCACATCATGGATTCCTGCTGGCATCATTCCTGTCACCGCTAACTAATACGCGTACTGACGAATTTGGAGGAAGTATTGAAAACAGGCTGAAGTTTCCGTTACGGGTTTTCAAAGCAATACGCGAAGTATTTTCACCGGGCAAGCCCATGAGTGTACGTATATCTGCATCGGATTGGGCTGAAGGTGGAATAACACCGGAAGATGTAATTACAATTGCTGAAGCCTTTAAAAAAGCAGGGGCTGATATTATAAACGTTTCTACCGGGCTGACTGTCGAAAATCAGAAACCGGCCGTAGGAAGAATGTGGCAGACACCTTTTAGCGATATGGTAAGGAACACGGTTAACGTTCCAACCATAACTGCAGGATACATACAGGATATAGACCAGATCAATACCATCCTGCTAAATGGCCGTGCTGATTTGGTAGCACTGGGTAAAACCCTGTTGCTGGATCCGTCATTTGTGCGCAATGCGCAGGCCTATGAGCTCTATAATGCTAATGACCTGGATGCTGTAGGTATACCTAAACAGTACATGGCTGCTGCATCGCATCATTACCCTTATGTTAACGGCCAACGGAAAATGATTGAAGGGATGAAAAAAGCATTAAAACCGCTAACACATAAAAAGTAAAAGTTACTGCCATGAAACATTACGAAGATAATTTTGCGCATGACCTTCTGCCCCATCCTTCGCTTATGGCAGAATGCTTTGCCGATCATCCTGATTTTGAGTTTCCGGAAAACCTTAACTGTGTAGGCCGTTTATTGGATTGTCATGTAAACCAAGGTAACGTCAATAAAATAGCTATTCGTACTTTTGACAGCACCTGGACGTATCAGGAATTGTATGAAAAAGCGAACCAGATTGCCCATGTACTGAAAGAAAATCTTGATTTTGTTCCCGGCAACCGAGTTCTTATCCGTTCAGCCAATAATCCTATGTATGTAGCATGTTGGTTCGGGATTTTAAAAGCAGGCGGGATAGTTGTAGCCACTATGCCTTTACTTCGTGAAAAGGAGTTATCGGTAATGATTGAAAGCGCCGAAATAAGCCATGCTTTTTGCGATTCCAGGCTTGAAGAAGCACTAATGGCTGTTGAGTCACCATACCTTAAGCATACCATTACTTTTGATGGCTCAGGCCAGGGCATTTCAAAACTGGAAACGCTTATGGCCAATAAGCCTAAGATTTTTAAAAACTATGCTTCAAAAGCTGATTCACTTGCGATTATAGGTTTTACATCGGGTACTACTGGCAAACCTAAAATGACATCTCACTACCATAAAGATATATTGCTGATATGCGAAGCATTTCCTAAATATTCGCTTCAGCCAACCGCTGATGATATATTTACAGGCAGTCCTCCTCTCGGGTTTACATTCGGATTAGGCGGGTTGGTATTGTTTCCCTTTTACTATGGGGCTTCAACATTTCTGATTGAAAAACCCACGCCTGAATTATTACTGCAGGCCATTCAGGAACATAAAATATCGGTTTGTTTTACTGCACCTACAGCGTGGCGTGTGCTAACAGCCAAAGTCAAAGAATATGATCTT
>JBQGDS010000354.1:0-7090 GCA_052039185.1 Flavobacterium sp. | reverse complement strand
CCGGCTTGCCTACTATGCACAGTTCTGATACCGATGACGCCCCTGAACGCGATATAATTACATCGGCAGCAGCATATACCAGATCCATCCTGTCAATAAAGGAAAGTACTTTTACACCTTCCTTATCGCCCAGGTGGCGATATTCCTCAAAATAGAATTTACCACACTGCCATATTATCTGTATGTTTTGTGCCAGCAGCCATGTAAGCTCTTTCGCTATAAGCTGGTTAATGCGTCGGGAACCAAGGCTACCACCTAAAACCAGTACTGTTTTTTTATCAGGATCAAGACCAAAAACACCTTTTGCCTCTTCAGTTAGGGAATTTACCTCAAGTATATCCTGCCTTACAGGGTTACCTGTAAACACTATTTTTTCTTTAGGAAAGAAACGCTCCAGATTATCATAGGCCACACATATTTTCTTTGCCTTTTCAGCCAGCCATTTATTGGTTATGCCCGGGTACGAATTTTGTTCCTGTACAACCGTTGGCACTCCCATAGATGCTGCTGCCCTAAGCAGCGGGCCGCTTGCAAAACCACCAGTGCCTATTACCACATCAGGCCTGAAATTTTTCACTATTTTGCGCGATTTCCAAAGGCTGTTTATAAGCTTTAGCGGAAACATGGCATTATCAAATGTCAACCTGCGCTGTATACCCGCAATCCAAAGACCTATAATTTTATATCCTGCCTGCGGCACCTTTTGCATTTCCATTTTGTCGCTTGCCCCTACAAACAATATCTCACATTCGGGGAAGCGCACTTTTAATTCATTGGCAATAGCAATGGCAGGATAGATATGCCCTCCTGTACCGCCTCCGCTTAATATGAATCTCGGACTTGCCATTTTTGTTTATTTGTTGATGCGTTAATTTGTTTATTTGTCTTTCTCTAATATCCTTTGAAGGACTTGATCTGTATCTTAATATTAGTGTATAGAAATCGAACAGTCTAATTATCTAACAATCTGAAAAAAACTACTTACCCATTACTGCATGCATAGGGTTACTTTTATCTTCAACCGAATATCCTGCAGGTTCCAGTCCCATTGCTTCAGCTTCTTCCTGTTGTTTTTCCCTGAGGATGTGTTCATCTATAATTCGCTGCAGTGCAGCTTCGCGGTCTTCTTTTTCCTGCTGTTCCTGCGCTATTTCTTCTTCCTTCTTGGTTACACTTATTATAATACCTATTGAGATACATGTCATCCAGATAGAGCTACCTCCACTACTTATAAGCGGAAGTGTTTGCCCCGTTACCGGAAGCAGCTCAACCGCCACACCCATATTAATCAGTGCCTGAAATATGATAGGGAAACCGAGCCCCACAATTAATAATTTTCCAAACAACGACTTTGCCTTATGTGCCTGAACCAAAAACCTGAAGAACAACATAAGGTACAGGAACAATACTGCAAGCCCGCCTGCAAGGCCATATTCTTCCACTATAATGGCGAAAATAAAATCTGACGATGACTGCGGCAGGAAGTTTTTCTGTACGCTTTTACCCGGCCCAAGCCCGTATATTTTACCTGAAGCAATTGCGATCTTTGCTTTTTCAATCTGGTAATCGTCCTCATTTGGCGCATCAGACGTGAAGCGTTCTATACGGCTCATCCAGGTATCTACCCTGTTGGGCATGGCATCGGGAAATGCTTTTGCAAACAAAACGAACAATACAAGCATAGTTATACCCATGCCTATAATCGCACCCAGGTACTTTAAAGGGTACCTGCCTACAAAAACCAGCATGCACACCATTGAAAAGATAAGTGCCGCCGTAGAAAAGTTAGCCGGAAGTATAAGCGCCAGGATAATAAATACAGGCACCCATAACTCAAAGAACGACGATTTAAAGGTTATTTCCTTATCACTAACCTTAGCCAGGTAGCGTGCCACATACACCATGAGTATTATGGAAGCGAGCGCCGATGTCTGGAAAGTAACCCCTATAAAAGGCACCTGAATCCAGCGACTGGCATTGGCGCCATCTATAACTGTACCTTGGAAAAAAGTGTATATCAATAATAGTCCTACAATCGGGAGCGCTATTTGCGAAAGTCCCTTATAGTAATGATAGGGCACTTTATGCACCAGGTAAATAAGGCCGAAACCTATAAAAACATGCATAAGATGCTTAACCAGGTAACCTATGGTAGAGCCCTTGCCTATTACATACACCAGGTTGGTACTGGCGCTGAATACAGGCATGAATGAGATAAGAGCCAGTAACATTACAAATGACCAGATCCCTTTGTCTCCTTTCAGGTTATTGATTAATTCTTTCATCTTTATGCTTTATGACTTTCGCCTTACAGCTTACTTATAAATTTTGTACCGCTGCCTTAAACTGCTTGCCACGGTCTTCATAGCTTTCAAACAAATCAAAGCTTGCGCATGCGGGTGACAGCAATACCACATCGCCTCGTTCCGACAGTTTTTGCGCTGCCTTTACCGCTTCATTCATTCCGGCAGTTTCTACCATAACATCTATCACATTGCCAAAGGCATTCAGTATTTTCTGGTTGTCAACACCCAGGCATATAATCGCTTTTACCTTTTCACGAACCAATGGCATAAGCTCATCATAGTCATTTCCTTTATCTACACCGCCTACAATCCACACTGTTGGTGCCGTCATGCTTTCCAAAGCAAAGAACGTAGCATTGGTATTGGTTGCCTTACTGTCGTTTATATACTGAACGTTCTGTATTTTCAGCACCTTTTCCAGCCTGTGCTCCACACCCTGGAAATTCGAAAGGCTCTCACGAATGGTTTCCTTCCTTATCCTCATAAGCTGCGCTACTGCTGTTGCAGCCATAGCGTTCTTTACATTATGCTTTCCTTCTAGTGACAGTTCGTTTATTGGCATGGTAAATTCGTCGTTTGTTATATTGCTAATTATTGTGTTATCTTTTATATATATTCCCTCTTTCAGTTCTTTTATAAGCGAAAAAGGTATTTTTTTTGCCCTTACTGTATTTTCACCCAGCCATTTTACTATTGTCTCGTCATCGGCATCATAAATCAGGAAATCATCTTCCGTCTGGTTCATTGTTATCCTGAACTTTGATGCTATATACAGCTCGTATTTGTAATCATACCTGTCCAAATGGTCAGGGCTTATATTGGTTATTACTGCAATGTTTGGCTTATATTCCTCTATCCCGTCCAACTGAAAGCTGCTTATTTCCAAAACATAGCCTTCGTGCTTTCCTTCGGCCACCTGCCAGGCAAAACTTTTACCTATGTTACCTGCCAACCCCATATTTAACCCTCCCTGTTTCAGAAGGTAATGGGTAAGCATAGTAGTAGTGGTTTTACCGTTACTACCTGTTATCCCAATAGTTTTTACATCAATGAACTGATAGGCAAATTCTATTTCTGATATGATCGGGATGCCTTTTTTACGAAGCATTTTTACTATAGGCGACTTATCAGGTATTCCAGGGCTTTTCATTACCACATCAGCATTCAGAATCTTTTCTTCACTATGCTGCTCTTCTTCCCAGTCCAGTTTATTAAGTGCAAGAACTTCTTTATAATTGTCTTTTATCTTTCCAAAATCCGACACGAAAACATCGTATCCCTTTTTTTTACCGAGTATAGCAGTACCCACACCGCTTTCTCCCCCGCCTAAAATCACCAGCCTTGCCATACTATCGTAATTTTAGTGATACAAGTGAGAATATTGCCAGCAGGATGGCTACAATCCAGAAACGGGTAACAATCTTGCTTTCATGATAGCCCTTCTTCTGGTAATGGTGGTGTAATGGCGACATAAGGAAAATCCTCCTGCCCTCGCCAAACTTCTTCTTGGTGTATTTAAAGTAACTTACCTGCAGTACAACCGAAAGATTCTCCGCCAGGAAAATACCGCACAGCACCGGAATCAAAAGTTCCTTGCGTACCGCAATGGCAAGTACCGCGATGATACCGCCTATGGTAAGGCTTCCGGTATCTCCCATAAAAACACTTGCCGGATAGGTATTGTACCAAAGAAAACCAATGAGCGCACCCACAAATGCGGTTATGTAGACGGTCATTTCACCTGAGTTGGGGATATACATTATATTCAGGTAATTGGAGAATATAATATTACCGGATACGAACGCAAATATCCCGAGGGTGAGTACAGCTATGGCAGATGTCCCCGCAGCGAGCCCATCAATACCATCGGTAAGATTGGCACCATTAGACACCGCAGTGATAATAAAAATCACAATTGGTATAAATATCAGCCAGGCATAATCTTTATAGTCATCCCCCATAAATGAAAGCACCTCGGCATAATCAAACTCATTATTTTTAAAGAACGGAATAGTAGTAGCAGTCGATTTTTCTTCAAGTCCCGGCGCTGATATTACGTTTTGCGTAGTATCATAAATATTAATCTTGCCCGTATCTGTACGAACCGTAACCCCAGGATGGAAATACAGGATGTAACCCACAATAAGCCCCAGGCCTACCTGCCCAACTACCTTAAATTTACCTTTCAGTCCTTCTTTATCTTTTTTGAATATCTTGATGTAATCGTCAATAAAGCCAATTGTACCCATCCATAGTGTGGTTACAATTAGCAGCATAACATAAATATTATCCAGCTTGGCAAGAAGCAGTACCGGTATAAGGGTTGAGACTATAATAATAAGCCCACCCATAGTTGGCGTACCTGCTTTTTGGCTTTGCCCCTCAAGTCCTAGTTCACGAACTGTTTCACCTATTTGCTGCCTGCGCAGGAAATTGATGATCTTTTTACCGAAAACAGTAGAGATAAGCAGTGACAAAATAATTGCCAGCCCCGAACGGAATGTTATGTACCTGAAAACTCCCGTTCCCGGTATATCAAGCACCCTGTCTAAATAATCAAATAAATAGTATAGCATATTCCGCTTATTTGTTTAATTGCTCTAAAATTTCCTTCACTGTCTGCATATCATCAAAATCATAGCGTACACCTTTAATTTCCTGGTACGTTTCGTGCCCTTTACCGGCTATAAGTATTATATCATTTGGCCTTGCCAACTGGCAGGCTATTTTTATTGCCTGTTTCCTGTCAACCACCGCCACTGTTTTTCTCTGGTTTTGTGCCTCTACACCCTTCTCCATATCTTCAATAATATCTTCCGGAGCTTCACTGCGGGGGTTATCACTGGTAAATATGGCTTTATCACTCATAGATGTTGCTATGTGCGCCATAACCGGGCGTTTGGTCTTGTCCCTGTCGCCCCCGCAACCCACAACGGTTATCAGCTGCTCGTTGCGCGTACGGATACCCTCTATTGTTTTCAGCACGTTTTCAAGTGCATCAGGCGTATGGGCATAATCAACTATTGCTGTTATGTTGGTGTCAGACACTATAAACTGGAAACGACCTGAAACACTCTCAAGTTCGCTCATCAGTCGAAGTACCTCTACACTTTCAAGTCCCAGGTTAACCGCCGCGGCATATATTGCCAAAAGGTTATAAGCATTGAATGTGCCTATAAGCCTTACCCAAACCTCCTGGTCATTAATTTTCAGCAGAAGTCCACTCAACTGATTCTCCAGTATTTGCGCCCTGTAATCAGCATAGGTTTTAAGTGCATATGTCAACTTTTTGGCAGCGGTGTTCTGCAGCATTACCAATCCGTTCTTATCATCAATATTGGTAAGCGCAAATGCATTTTTAGGCAGGTTGTCAAAAAACCTTTTCTTTACATCCCTGTATTCAGCAAAACTGCTGTGATAGTCCAGGTGATCGTGTGACAGGTTAGTAAATATACCTCCTGTAAACTCCAGCCCTTCTGTCCTGTTTTGGTGTATGCCGTGCGAGCTCACTTCCATAAAACAGTATTCTGCACCCTCTTCTTCCATCATCTTCAGATACTTGTTGATGGTAAGTGAATCCGGAGTGGTGTGCGTAGCTTTATACTCAGTTTTATCAACCATTATTTTTACGGTTGAAAGCAACCCGGTCTTGTAGCCCGCATTCTGGAACAGCTGGTATAATAATGATGCTATGGTTGTTTTACCATTTGTACCGGTTACACCTACCAGCTTGAGATTATGCGATGGATTGCCGTAAAAATTAGCTGCCATATGTGCCAAGGCAGCACTGGCACTTTTCACTTTAATGAACGTAACACCTTCAGGTGCATTTTCCGGCAGATGCTCACATACTATAGCAACTGCACCCAGGCTGATGGCTTTATCAATAAAAGCATGGCCATCGCTCTGCGTGCCTTTTATAGCCACAAAAACATCGCCCTGCCCAACAAGCCTGGAATCAAACTCAATTTTATTGATGGCAATATCCGTAGGGCCTTTTACAGCCTCAAGAGATGCTTTGTATAATATGTCTTTTAATACCATCACGATAATTCCAGTATTATGGTTTGGTTTTTATTAATTGGCTGTCCGGGCGACAGTGATTGCTTTTTCACTTTACCTACACCCAGCACCTGCACTTTAAGCCCCATGTTGCCTAAAAGCGCTACGGCATCCATACCACTCATGCCTACAGTATTCGGCACAGCTGTTGGTGCATTTTCTTTCACTTTCTGCTCTTTATGATAATAGGAAGCATATAACTGCTCCTGTACTTTTATTTTTTTATCAAGGTGTTTAATCTGGTCGGTTGACGGCACGTCGGTAAATATCTTTTGTGCAATCCTTTTAAACACCGGGCCCGAAACATCGGCACCATAATAGCCTTTGCTTGTACTTGGCTTATGGATTATCACTATGCATGAATACTGCGGGTTATCTGCCGGGAAATACCCTGCAAATGACGATGAGTAATACATATTTTCTTTACCCTTGCCATAATCAACCTGGGCTGTACCGGTTTTACCCGCCATAGAAAAATCTTTAGAATACAGCTTGCTACCCGTACCTCTTTTCACTACATTTTCAAGAATCGCCTTTACTTTATTAAGCGTTTCCTGCGAACATATCTTTGGGTTTATAACCTCTTTTTCGTATTTTTTAATTGTCCTGTCCCACTCTTTTATTTCCTTTACAAAAAGAGGCTTTATCATTTCGCCATTATTAGCTACCGCATTGTAAAAAGTAAGTGTTTGCAGCGGTGTCATACTCACGCCATACCCAAA
>JBQGDS010000353.1:0-4272 GCA_052039185.1 Flavobacterium sp. | reverse complement strand
TCAAGCTTGGCTGTTTTGTCCATCGATTCGCTTCCAGCTGGGTGTCGCCGCAGCCGGAAACTATAAAACCGGCGCTGACTTGGCCTGACAAATTGGTAATACTAGTAATTTTTTGTTAAACGACAGGTAAATACAGTACAAAACAGCGGTACAGTAACCGTAAAAAGAAACAGTTCATTGATAAAAAGGCTTGACTACACATTATGGTCATCTCCCGTTACAGGCACGCAGACACTGCTTAACTTTTCACCTCTAACATTAACAAACCGTTTTTATGTGTACAACACGTTAACTAACCAGTACAATACAGTTACGCCATCGTCAACTACGTTTGCTCCTGCAAAAGGCTACCTTATCCGTACGCCGGATAACCACCCAAGCACGCCAACAGTATTTGGCGGAGTGTTTACAGGTACGCCAAACAATGGTGATGTAAGCATACCACTAGTGTACCAGGGAGCAGACAAGTCATACAATGCAGTAGGAAATCCTTATCCGTCGCCAATAAATGTAAAAGAGTTTATAGATGCTAACAACAGCACGATAGAAGGTACTATATGGTTCTGGAGGAAAACGAACGACCCTACAAAATCAAGCTACTCTACACTTACCAAGTTTGCTTACGTGTGCAACACAGCCCCTGGCGGAGAGAATGCATTTGCAATTGACCCTAATGGAGTAATAAACACAGGACAGGGCTTTATTGTAAAAGCAAAAAACAGCAACAGCCTGGTATTTAAAAATGCAATGCGTAAAGCTAACAGTTCTGACCAGTTTTTCAGGATGTCAGGACAGGGAGAACCAACCGTACAGGAAGATGCTTCAAGAATATGGCTGAATGTAGTAAACGCTAACGATGCTTTTACCCAGATAGTAGTAGGCTACACACCGGAAGCTACGCTTGATATTGACAATGGTATTGACGGAAGGTCATTAGTAGACGGAGGTATCAACCTGTACTCAATAGTAGGTGAAGACCTGCTTGCAATACAGGGACGCCCAGCCTTTACAGCTGAAGATGTTGTTCCGGTAGGTTTTAAAACGAACACAGCAGGTACATTTGAATTTACAATTGACCATGTTGACGGTATATTCCTTGGTGAGCAGGCTATATATCTTAAAGATAATGTAACAGGTACTGTAACTAACCTTAAAGAAGGTAACTACACTTTTACCACTGAGGAAGGTACTTTTAACAGCCGTTTTGAAATTGTGTACACTAATGTTGCCCTTGGAACTGACAACCCTGTTGTGGCTCCTGCCGAAGTTATAGTGTACCAGCAAAATAAAGAAGTGAAAATAACTTCGCCTGAAACGATAAAATCTGTTGTGGTGTACGACCTTTTAGGTAAAGTACTTTATAACAACAGCAATGCTAACACAACTGAATTTACAACAACGCAACTTACAGCAGCTAACCAGGTTGTAATAGTTAAAGCGGTACTTGAAAACGGACAGGCAGTAAACAAAAAAGTAATGATAAACTAAAAATAAGGGTTACGTAAGTAATTTGTTTTGATTGATTGGATGTTGATTACCCCTACAGTTGCTGTAGGGGTTTTCTTTTTAGTATCATTTCAGGCTATATGTTATTTATCTTTTGGTCATAATAACATGTCCTTATAGAGCGGAGCTGAATCTTACCTGATATAACCCTGCTAAAGTCTTCCCATGTTTGCTCAGGAATAAATTTAAGTAACGGCTGTGCTTCCAACTTTATGTTTTCAAGATTATCAAGTATAGCCTTATCCCACACTGCATGATACTTTAAGATATCATCAGGATATACCACCTTCCGCTCTGTACCTTCATCTTCCGCCTCAAAAGGTTCTGATACATTCAGGTAACCGTAATCGTCTGTTAGTTGTTCGCCTGGCCGTATATCGCGTATCGCAATCTCAAAATCATAAGCTGTGCTCATACAGCTTGAATTAAAGCTGTGGTTTACATATTTGGCATTATCCCAGCACAGCACTTTATGCCCTTTGTTGTTTACAAAACAATACGTTTCAAGGTAACTGTGCATTATTGGATTTATATTTAATATATCAGCATCGGTATATATTTGGTCAAGGTCATCCTGAACCCAGGTTATTGTGCCTTTAGGGATAAATTTTTTGGCTACAACGCCATAGCCAACTACATTATTTATAAAGCGGAGTTCAGTATCAGGATGAATCATAGCTAGCCTGTAAGTTGAACTAAATTTACTCTATTTTTAAATTCACTTGACTCCCAATATCATAAATATTTCTTAATAAGGATTATAAGAAATATTACCGCACATCAATTTTAATATAATATTACCAACACTTCACTTTTATATTATCTAAATTTGATAATCACCTTTATAAAAATTAACACGGTTTTACTTATATGCAAACACTTCGTGTACCTAATTATATTAAAACAGTATATATAGCGCTGTTGATTATCATTATCATTTTTTTCATGATAATGGCTAAAACATTACTGGTTCCGCTACTGGTTTCCGGCTATACTGCCATGCTTCTTACATCGGCCTGTAACCGGCTGGAACGTCGTAAAATACCACGCTCAATAGCAGCATTTATTGTCCTGTTCTTTTTTCTTTTGCTTATTGCTGCATTGTTCTTTTTAGTATATATCCAGGTACGTGGTTTTATGGCCGACCTTGGCGGCGATATGTCGACTAAACTAAACTCCTTTATCATAAAATTGAACACATGGTGCTATGAGTCGTTTGGTTTTGACCTTGGCATGCGTAACGGATTTGAAGTAAAAAAAGCAGTAGAAATTGTGCAGACTGAAGATGCCAAGCCAACCAGGATTATATTTGAAACTTTAAGCACACTGTCAGACATTATATTACTTCCTGTGTTTATTTTTTTCCTGCTGATATACCGTGACCATCTGGCAATTTTTATTACCAAGGTTTTCCGCAGGCAGGATGATGACGGATTACTGGAAAAAATGAAGCAGCTACGCAAAATTGTTCATGCCTACATTGTAGGCGCGGGAAAAGTAATGCTAATACTCGCCATTGTAAATACAGGTATCTTATTTGCACTGGGTATAGAGCATGCTATATTTTTTGGTGTGCTGGCCGGTATGCTGAATATTATTCCGTACCTGGGGCCTACTCTTGGGGCGGTACTGCCATTCCTGTTCGCGCTTATGACTAAAGACAATGCGTTTTATCCTATTGCCGTTGTGGTATCATTTACTTTTGTACAATTGCTTGAGGGCGCCTTCCTTACACCCAAAATTACAGGGAGTAATGTAAATCTCAATGCTTTAGTTACTTTTTTAGGTTTGCTTATTGGTGGCGCTATTTGGGGTATTGTAGGTATGATACTGATTATACCAACTATAGCCATCCTGAAAAAGCTGTTTGAGCTTAGCCCCGATACGCAGCCTTATGCCTACCTTTTTGGCGAGGAAGACAGCAACTGGTTTAAGAAACGAAGCCGGAAGAAGAAACCTGACGAAGAAACGCCGGAAGAAGCTTAACCGTAACATGACGCGCTATTGTAAATACAGATTACTGTAAGTTATCCGTATATTTACCTAAAATTACAAGCCCATGAGACGCCTCCCTGTACTTAAAACCATTGTAAAAATTGTACTGTTCCTTTCGGTACTCGTGCTGATATTCACTATACCTGCTTATGTAATGCTGCTGGTTATGCCGGGCACAGTGCCTTTTAAATTCAATGGGCAGATTGCCGAAAACCTGGGAGCCGAATACCTTATACTTCTTTTCCTTTTTATAGTGGGGTATGCTTTTATGGTTTATGCGCTGTACCTGTTTAAAAAAGTACTTGACCTGTTTAGCAAACAGAAGTTTTTTGATGATGCTGTAATTACTCTCTTTGACCAGATTGGTAAGGCAATACTTATTGGTTATTTTGTAGCGGCTGTGCCTGCCTTCCTTTATAATTTAGTTGCCGAAAGCAAGTGGGTGTTTGAACTGGGTTTCTCGTTTGATTCCGGGTTGTTCATTATAGCTATGGGGCTTTTCTTTATTGTATTGAGTGAGGTATTTTTAGTTGCAAAAAGCAATAACAACACTACTTCTGAGTTATAGAAAATTAAAAATAGTAACTCTTAGTAGTATTCAATGATATTCCTAATAATTTTTATAATTGCTTTGGTATGCTTTGGTAATAAATGGCAATATCATTTAGTTGTAGTCACTGCTTATTATCTTTTAGTTTGTTATTCGTGGATTATTACAACATGTTTTGAACCATACCAAGTAAAGGCATTTTATTTTTTATTACTATCCAT
>JBQGDS010000352.1:0-3761 GCA_052039185.1 Flavobacterium sp. | reverse complement strand
TTTATACTGTGCCGGAAAATTACCCTTATCATAAAACGCAATACCTAATGATGCGGTATGGTTACCAACAGCCACATCGGGCACTATAGCTTTTTCCACCAGGTCTTTGCGCTGTCCTTTCAGGCGCGGATCTTCAATCTTCCCAAAATATGAATATGGCCAGCCGTAAAAACCTCGCGGTTTTACACTGGTTATGTAGTCGGGCACCAGTTCATCCCCCAGTTCGTCACGCTCATTAACTGCCGTCCACAGTTCACCATTTACTGGGTTCCAGTCCATCCCCACAGGATTCCGAAGTCCGCTGGCATACACACGCTCGCCTGTGCCGTCAGGGTTTATTTCAAGAATATTAGCACGTCGCTTTTCCACATCTATACCATGTTCGGCCACATTACTTGCCGAACCAACCGATATATATATTTTTTTGCCGTCCTTACCTGCTATCAGGTTACGTGTCCAGTGGTTATTATAACCTCCTGCAGGCAGGCTTACAATCTTCTCCCCTTTACCTTCCAGTTTCATATCGCCTGTTTTATAAGGGTATCGGTACAGTCCATCGGTGTTGGCTATGTAAAAATAATTGCCCAGTATCAGCATACCGTACGGCTTGTTCAGCCCACTGACAAAAACAGTCCTGGTTTCAAAAGTGCCATCATTGTCTTTGTCCCTAAGCAGCGTAATTCGGTCAGCACTGTTGCTGGTGCCTGATTCTGCCACAAAAACATCATTGTTAGGCCCTATATACGTATTCCGTGGATTTTTAAGGTCGCCTGCAAATTTGGTTACTACAAATCCTGCCGGAGCTTTAGGCGTTTGCCCTTCAGGCCAGTCGCGCATTGCTGTACGCTTCACAGCCGATTCTGATGCATATGGCGCCGGCAGCGTAATATCGCCCACGGCAGTTTTTACAGTAGTACTGCCCTGTTGCCGGGCCTGTTTTTTTTCTTTATTGCTAACCTGGCCGTTACAGGATACCAAGGTAAACAAGCTTATCAGGGTTAAGGATAATGCTGATGTTTTCATAAGTAGATACAGTTGTATTATTTGAACGAATTTACTTATTTGTGATTTTTTTACCTGCCTAAACCCCTGAATATTAAATATAATTTAACAGTCATAAAATTCTGAGAAAATAAACCCTACTATATAAGTAGCTGTGCTGTAATTGTTATATTTGCAAATTATTCCAAATTCTGAATAAGAGTGATACAACTTCACGACAAACAATTTGTTCCTTTTATATCTGCCACCGAAATTGATAAGGCAGTAGCTGCGATGGCAGAAAAAGCCATGGCCGACCTTAAAGACGAAACCCCTGTTTTTGTTGGCGTACTTAACGGCGCTTTCATGGTGGTTTCCGACTTTATGAAACACTACACCGCACCCTGTGAGGTAAGCTTTGTAAAGCTTTCATCCTACGAAGGGACAGAAACTACCCACGAAGTAAAACAGCTTATAGGCCTTAACCAAAACCTTGAAGGCCGCACTGTGGTTATTATTGAAGACATTGTAGACACCGGCAATACCGTAGTTGAGCTGGTTAAAATGTTTGAAAATCATAATCTGAAACAGCTTAAGATAGCTACACTTTTCCTTAAGCCTGAAGCTTACAAAAAAGACATTCCGCTGGATTATATAGGTTTTGAAATCCCAAATAAATTCATAGTAGGCTACGGGCTGGATTATGACGGGCTGGGGCGTAATATTCCTGAGATTTATCAACTGAAATAACACAACAACAATAATCAACCATGATCAATATCGTACTATTCGGTAAGCCTGGAGCAGGAAAAGGAACCCAGGCAGAATTCCTGAAAGAAAAGTATAACCTTACGCATATTTCTACCGGCGATGTTTTCCGCTATAATTTAAAGAACGACACCCCGCTGGGAAGAGAAGCAAAAACTTATATGGATAACGGAGGGCTTGTACCGGATGAGCTGACTATAAAAATGCTACAGGATGAGGTTGAAAAACATCCTGATACTAACGGTTTCCTTTTTGACGGATTTCCGCGCACTATTGCCCAGGCTGACGCACTTGACACCTTTCTAAAATCAAAAGGCTGGGAAGTTACAGGCACTGTAGCACTTGAGGCCGACGACAATATACTGGTACAACGCCTGCTTGAAAGAGGCAAAACCAGTGGCCGTGCCGATGATCAGGACGAAGAAAAAATACGCACACGCTACCAGGAATATAATGAGAAAACTGCACCACTTATTGAATATTACAACAAGCAGGGTAAGTTCCATTCTGTAAACGGTATTGGCGAAATTACAGAAATTACTGGCCGACTTAGCGCCGTAATTGATACGTTTAACTAACACTATCCTACTTGGAAATAGCAATAATATTTTTCCTTATTATACTTAACGGCATTTTCTCAATGAGCGAGATTGCGCTTATATCTGCCCGTAAGAACCGTTTGGAAACCGCTGCCAAAAAAGGCAACGCCAGTGCACAAACTGCGCTGGACCTGGCCAACTCGCCAAACAAATTCCTTTCTACTGTACAAATAGGCATCACGCTTATTGGTATACTTACCGGTATTTATTCGGGTGATAAAGTAACTGATGATGTTGAGGCCTTTGTAATAACCATTAAACCGCTGGCCCCTTATGCAGAAAATATTGCTGTAGGTATAGTGGTAGTAATACTTACATTCTTCTCACTCGTGCTGGGAGAATTACTGCCAAAGCGTATTGGCCTTAACTATCCTGAATCGATAGCGAAGCTTGTTGCGCTGCCCATGAAATACATTTCTATTATCACGGCACCGTTTATATGGCTGCTTACCTCATCAACGGATTTCCTGCTGAAGATTTTCCGTATACGCCCAACGGCTGATGGAAAGGTAACGGAAGAAGAAATTAAAGCTATAATAAAAGAAGGTACGGAAGGTGGCGAGGTTCAGGAAATTGAACATGATATTATGGAACGTGTTTTTCATATTGGCGACAGAAAGGTAAACTCATTGATGACGCACCGGAAATCAGTAGCTTATCTTTCAACCGAATCAAGCAATGAGCAGATACGTGGCACTATGCTTGAAGAACTGCACTCGGTATATCCGGTAGCCGAAGGTAACCTTGATGATGTGATGGGTGTAGTACTGCTAAAAGACATTTTTGCAAATTATGACCGTCCTGATTTCCACATAAAGGATATTATCAAGGAACCGGTATACATGATTGAGCATACATCGGCCTATAAAGCGCTGGAGATATTCAAGAAAACCAAAGTACATTATGCCCTGGTAACCGACGAGTACGGTGTGTTCCAGGGGATGATAACCCTTAATGACATTCTTGAGGCTCTTGTGGGGGATGCATCTGATTTTTATGATGATGAATTTAAGCTTGTAGCCTATGAAGATGGCACTTGGATTGTTGACGGCCACTACCCGCTACATGACTTCCTTACCTACTTTGACCTTGATGAGCTTACCAACGAGTATGAGGTTACAACAGTAAGCGGACTGATTATGACCGAGCTAAGTTATATACCGAAAGAAGGAGAAAAACTGGCATGGAACCTGTATGAACTTGAAGTACTGGATATGGATGGTGTGAAGATAGATAAGGTAAGGGTAAGCAGGATAAAAGAGTAGTAAAGTTAGAAAATTTAAAGTTCATAACTTTGTGGACTCATAATGAAGGTTTTGATGAGCAACTTTAAACGTTGAGCATTTAAACTTTAAACAAAAAGAAATGACAGAAGGAAATTTTGTAGATTATGTAAAGATTTATGTGTCTTCC
>JBQGDS010000351.1:0-3970 GCA_052039185.1 Flavobacterium sp. | reverse complement strand
AGTTCACTCGCTTTACTTATAGCTTTATCTGAAAAATCCACGCCTGTTACACTTGCACCCATACGTGCAAGCGAAATGCTGTCCTGCCCAAAATGGCATTGCAGATGAAGTATGCTTTTACCTTTTACATCGCCCAACAGGGCAAGCTCAATATTATTCAAGGACGATTTGCCGTCCAGAAAATCCTGCATGTTATAAAACTCAGATTCCACATGGTAATCGGTTTTACTGTTCCAGGTATCACGGTTAATTTCTATATAATTATCTTCTTTTTTCAAGGCAGTAATTTTTTACGTTCAAATTTACCGTTTTGTTATGAATGCCGTACCTGTGCAGTAGGAAATTTATTTGTAAATTTGGCCTTCAAACAAATAATAAGAACAATGGAAAACGGAATTTATGCTAAGTTCAATACATCAAAAGGCAGTATACTTGTAAAGCTTACGCACGATAAAACACCGGGTACGGTAGGTAACTTTGTAGGCCTTGCCGAAGGTAACCTTGAAAATAACGAAAAGCCACAAGGCAAGCCATATTATGACGGACTTAAATTTCACCGTGTTATTCCTGACTTTATGATACAGGGTGGCTGCCCTAAAAGTACAGGTACTGGTGGCCCGGGTTACCAGTTTGACGATGAGTTCCATCCTGAACTGAAGCATGACGCGCCCGGAGTACTTTCTATGGCTAATGCAGGGCCGGGCACTAATGGTTCCCAGTTTTTTATAACACATGTTGAAACACCATGGCTGGACAACAAGCATACTGTTTTTGGCCACGTGGTTGAAGGGCAGGACATAGTTGATGCTATACAGCAGGGTGATGCTATTGAAAGCCTTGAAATAATACGCGAAGGCGACGAAGCTAAAAAATGGAATGCTATTGAGGCTTTCCGCACATTTGAAGGTTCACGCGAGAAACGCCTTGCGGAAGCAAAAGAGCGTGCTGACGCTGAAATGGAAAAACTTGCAGCAGGTTTTGACAAGACCGATAGCGGACTGCGTTACAAGATAATCCAGAAGGGTAGTGGTAAAAAAGCAGAGAAAGGCAGGACAGTATCTGTACATTACACAGGTTCACTGGATAACGGACAGGTATTTGACTCATCCTATAAAAGAAAACAGCCTATTGATTTCCCACTGGGTAAAGGCCATGTTATTGAAGGATGGGATGAAGGTATTTCATTACTTCAGGTAGGAGATAAAGCCCGTTTTGTAATTCCTTCGCACTTGGGTTATGGCTCGCGTGGTGCAGGAGGTGTAATACCGCCGGATGCTACGCTTATATTTGATGTAGAGCTGATGGATGTAAAATAATCAATTCATTATAAAAAAATAGCTGCCCGATGAGGCAGCTATTTTTTATACATTATCTATCAGGTAAAAGTACCTGTAAGATTCTTCAGAAGCTTATAAACTAAGTATAAAGCTGTCTTTGTTCAGCCCGTCTCCGGTGTATTGCCAGTCAACCTGTATTACATCACCCAATATTTTTTTAAGCATTGTAAAATCATTAGGCTTGCGGATGTATACATTGGCGCCACCGTTAAAAGTGTCTTCGATATCCTGCTCTGCAGATGAAGTAGAATATATGGCAACTACAATATCTTTTAATTTTTCATGAGCCCTGATTTCCTTTAAACATTCTATGCCTGATTTTCGGGGCATGTTAAGGTCAAGAAAAACAATATCGGGTGCGTTGTTTTCGGGTACTAGCAAATGATTCATCAGCTGTACGCCATCATTAAAAGTAGTAATATTATGTTCAACCTTTACTTCCTCAAAAGCTTCTTTAAAAAATAAACGGTCATCTTCATCATCATCGGCAAGCATTATGTGCAGTGGGCTTGTTCGCATTCTTCCTACTTCGTTAATTATTAGTTTATTTGATTATTTGATTTTTAAGGTGATCGCGTTTGTGCATCAACACTATAGGGCTGTTAAAAAAAGCCACCAAAATTGTAGACTAACACTTTGTAAAAATAGAAATTTTATATTAACAATTGTGAATGTTTTAAGAAATAAATTGTTTTTCTGATTTTTATTCGTATAAGTTTGATTTTTAGGTGTTTATTTGTTTGCAACTGCACAATGAGTTTATACGCCCGTGAAAAAAATGTTTAAACACACAAAAAATAATATGCCTGACTAAATTAATCAGGCATATTTTTATGTAATCTTAAACAGTAATAAAACTGATTGATATTACTACTGTCAGAATTTATTTTCAACCTCTGCTGCCTGCAACATTAGATAGTGCAGGTCGGTATTTTTTACAAAAGGCTTAAGCAGGTCGCTTCCCGGACCAAACATGGCCAGTTCTACATAATCGGCCGAATGGTCCATGCTTATCCAGCCTATCGAGTTAGTGTTTTTCTGCATTTCTGAAAATGCCCTGAAGGGGAGCTTTTTGTAATTATAAAGTCCGTCTTCTTTGTGCAGCCCATCATAATAACTTAAAACATTTTTTGCATTAGCTTCCGAAATTGTTCCGCCGTTAGCCGAATCAATAATTTCACGTACCTGTGCTACTGTTGATGAAGGCTTTATCTGGTTCAGTATCCATTCGTTCGTGCGGGTATAGTTTTGTATGCTGTCAAAGTTTTTGTTGGCGTCTTTTCCATAAATGACCCCGGGGTTGGCATTGCCATGGTCGGTAGTTATAATTACCAGGGTTTCCTGATCTTTTTCGGCAAAGTCTATAACAGTTTTAATGGCTTCGTCAAAAGCTGCCTGGTCATAAATTACTGCGGCAATATCGTTAGCATGTGCGCCCCAGTCTACCTTACCTGCCTCTATCTGCAATACAAAACCGTTTTTATGCCCTTTCATGCGGTCAATAGCCTTCTGCGCCATCTCGGCAAGTGTAGGGGTGCTTTCGGTTAATACAGGGTCGCTTTTGCGGTCTATGGTGTAAGGCAGCGCTTCGTCAGCAAATACGCCAAGAATGGGCTTGCTGTTATCGGCTGCCATCATTTCTTTACGGTTACGAACTACCTGCCAGCCTTTAGACTTATAATCGGCATATATATCTTTTTTATCTTTTCGGGACGCAGCGCTGAAATAATTATTACCGCCACCCATCATAATATCAAATCCGAGCTTTAAGTAATCTTCGGCAATTTCTTCCATGGCATTCCTGCTGTCATTATTCACGCAGAAGCCGGCCGGGGTAGCATGAGTAATAGGCACGGTGGTTACACATCCGGCCATTTTACCTGCTTTTTTAAATTTTTGCCATATAGGCATATACTTTTCACCTTTAGGGCCAATGTTCAGCACGCCGTTTTTTACACGTACGCCACCGCCCCATGATGAACTGCCGGCAGAAGAGTCTGTAACTATTGAGCTTGCCGAAGCCGTATCCATAAGTGCACGGCTCACGCGCTGGTCTTTATACAGTTGCAGCCAGTTAGATCCCTTTCCTGTTTTACGGCTAAGGTAAAGGTCGGCCATGTTAAGCGTTCCGGTACTCATACCGTCGCTAACCATGAATATTATGTTTTTGGCTTTTTTATTTTTGTGAAGGTGCTCCAGGTCCAGTACATTAGCAGTGCCCTCAAAAGGGTTTAATAATGCAGTGCCAAGGGTAAACAGCGAACCGTTCCTGAAAAATTTTCTTCTGTCCATATTATAGTGTTTTGCCAAAGGTAAAAACTCAGTAGGAAAGCACGAAGAACAGAATGTTATTTTATGGATAATCAATCTTAATGTGGTTCATATATAAGCCTGATGAAACTGCTGAAACGCTCATTCTCCCTGCTTATAGGAATTCCTGTTACAATACCTGCAAGTAATTGCTTAGAAATACCTACACGCATTTGCGGGCGGATAGTCATATCAAAATCGTTTCCAGTTACAGTTTTATTAAATTCAATACCAACAAAATTCCTTGTTCCGGGAATCATATAATGTACATTTGAATTAACTTGCCAAACGGTATGTATATCATTATCCTCAAAATAATGTAT
>JBQGDS010000350.1:0-17565 GCA_052039185.1 Flavobacterium sp. | reverse complement strand
AGTTTTTGGATGCCAATTGGAGAAGGAGGGTTTTACTGCCAGTGAATTAGATAGGATAATTTAATATATAAAATAATAAACGTAAACAAGCTATACAATAGCGCATATATAACCGCATGCACGAATACTACAACTACATAAAATCACTGCACCTCATTTTTGTAATTACCTGGTTTGCCGGGCTGTTTTACATTGTGAGGCTGTTTGTGTACCATATTGAGGCTAACAGTAAACTTTCGCCTGAAAAAGAAATACTCATAAAGCAATACAAGCTCATGAGCTACAGGCTGTGGTATATTATTACATGGCCATCGGCAGTGCTGGCAACCCTTTTTGCAGTGACCTTACTGTTAATTATGCCCGATTGGCTAAAACAACCGTGGATGCATGTAAAACTGGCATTCGTATTGCTGTTGTTTGGCTATCATTTAAAATGCCACAGCATATTTAAGCAATTGCAGCGCGATGAGGTAAAATACACCACAGGCTTTATGCGATTGTGGAACGAGGGTGCTACCATAATACTTTTTGCAGTAGTTTTCCTAGTTATACTAAAAAATGCCATTAACTGGATATATGGGGTTGTAGGAATAATCGTTTTTTCGGTGCTGCTTATGCTGGGCTACAAATTTTACAAAAGGATACGGGAGAAAAACAACTCCTGACAGGTATGAAGGAAAGATTTAAAATAAGGCGATGGTCACTGCGGGTAAGGATATTCCTTTCCCTTATTTTTATTACCCTTATTGCATCTATCCTTATTGCGGCAGTTTCCATATACCAGTTTAAAAAAGAAGCCCGGGATTACCACCTTGACCGGCTAGAGCGCAAGGAAAATTCCATCAAGCAGCATATTAATTATATTCTTGCCAACACTACGTATCCGCTTTCTACACATAATCTGCCCATGATATTCAAGGACAGGATACATGAGCTTTCAAATATCCACGGACTTGAAATCAATATTTATGACCTTGACGGGCATTTGCTCAAGTCGTCCAAAGCTGCCTTTTCGGTTGATACCCTGAGCCAGAACATTCCCGCTAATATCCTTAAGGTAATACGTTCTACTGCAGAAAAAAGATATGTTGACCCGAAGCAGACGCCGGAAGATAAGAAGTTCCGTTCTTCGTACAGTTATATAAAAGACACGAAGTTCAAGCCTCTTGGCATCCTTAACCTGCCCTATATTGAAGACGACGGCTATTATGAAAAGGAATTGAATAATTTCCTGATACGCTTTAGCCAGGTATATTCGTTTATGTTGCTTATTTCTATTATCATTGCCTATTTCCTTTCAAGTTATATTACCAAATCGATTAAAGAAGTTTCGGAAAGGATAAAGGAAACACGCCTTAACGAAACCAATGAGAAGATTAACCTGGGTGATACACCGCAGGAAATAAGCCTGCTTGTAGATGCTTATAATAATCTTGTGGACGACCTGGAGGAAAGTGCGGCAAAACTTGCCCAGAACGAGCGTGAGGAAGCCTGGCGTGAAATGGCGAAGCAGGTAGCGCATGAAATTAAGAATCCGCTTACGCCAATGCGCCTTACCGTGCAAAGCTTCCAGCGTAAGTTTGACCCTGCCAATCCTGACATAAGGCAGAAGCTTGACGAATACTCTAAAACGCTTATCCAGCAGATTGATACCATGACATCGGTGGCATCGGCATTTTCAAGCTTTGCATCAATGCCTGCGCAGCAAAATGAAACGCTTAATGTGGTTAAGATCGTGCAGCTGGCATTGGAAATTTTCAATGAGCCCTTTATTACCTATAGGAGCGATGAGCCATATATTGTTACCCGTATGGATCGCACGCAGCTGATACGGATTATTACTAACCTGGTTAAAAATGCAATACAGGCAATACCCGAAGAGAAAACAGATCCAAGAGTAGAAGTACATGTATACCGTGAGGGTGACCTGGCAAAGATTGAAGTTAAAGATAACGGCAAGGGCATTAGCCCGGAAAATAAAAGCCGTATTTTTGAGCCTAAGTTTACCACCAAGACCAGTGGGATGGGCCTTGGGCTTGGTATTATAAAAAACATTGTTGAAAATTATAACGGTACAATTACCTTTAAGAGCACGCCCGGCATCGGGACCGTATTTTTAGTGACACTGCCTATAATAAACCCCGATAATCTTGAAAATTAGAACAAACAAATAACAAACTATATAATGAATTTTGAAAATATTTTAACCGAAACGAAGGATGGTATTGCTGTTGTAACCATAAACAGGCCGACTAAGCTTAATGCGCTGAACAGGGCAACCATACTGGAACTTCATGAAGCATTTAAAGCACTTAATGATGATAAAAATGTAAAAGTTATAATTGTAACCGGAACGGGAGAGAAGGCATTTGTAGCCGGTGCTGATATTGCAGAGTTTGCTGACTTCTCAGTAGAAGAAGGAGAGAAACTGGCTGCGCTGGGCCAGGAGCTGCTTTTTGACCTGGTACAAAATCTTGATACGCCTGTTATTGCTGCTGTAAATGGTTTTGCACTTGGTGGCGGACTGGAACTGGCTATGGCTGCTCATTTCCGTATAGCGTCTGATAATGCTAAAATGGGCCTTCCGGAAGTTTCTCTTGGTGTTATTCCCGGTTATGGAGGTACACAGCGCCTGCCACAGCTGGTAGGTAAGGGCCGTGCTATGGAAATGATAATGACTGCGGGTATGGTAAATGCCGAAGAAGCGAAGGCTTACGGACTTGTAAACCATGTAGTGCCACAGGCTGAGCTCTTAGATTTTACTAAAGGTATTGCCGCTAAGATCATGAAAAACTCATCGGTAGCTATTGGCAATGCCATAAAAGCAGTTAATGCTAATTACGAAGATGGTATAAACGGTTATAATACCGAAATTAAATTGTTCGGAGTATCCTTTGGGACTGAAGATTTTAAGGAAGGTACAACTGCTTTCCTGGAAAAGCGCAAAGCTGCATTTCCCGGTAAATAATAAAAATGAAGCCCTGCATTTGCAGGGCTTCATTTTTATTAAAGCTTTCCTTCCCATTCCGCATAAAACTGAGATAGGAAATCTTCCATGTATTGGTGTCGTTTCAAAGCTATTTTCTTCCCTGTTTCGGTATTAAAACGGTCTTTTAGTAACAGCAGTTTTTCATAAAAATGGGTTATGGTAGGCGCAGTGCTGGCTTTATATTCTTCTTTGGTCATACTAAGCTGAGGTTTTATGGCAGGATCATATAGTGCCCTGTTTTTAAACCCTCCGTAATTAAAAGCCCGTGCTATACCTATTGCACCAATGGCATCAAGCCTGTCAGCATCCTGCACAATATCCAGTTCTTTGGAGTGGAATTTCTTTTCGAAATTCCCACCCTTAAATGATATGTTCTCAATAATGTTTACCACATGCATGATAATGTCTTCCGGCACATTTTCCTTTTCCAGGAATTCCCACGCTACTTTCGGTCCTACGGTTTCATCCCCATTGTGAAACTTGCTGTCGGCAACATCATGTAGTAATGCACCCAGTTGTACTACAAGCAGGTTGCAATCCTCGCCTTTGGCAATAAGCAGGGCGTTGTTGTACACGCGCTCTATGTGAAACCAGTCGTGCCCGCCTTCAGCTCCTTCAAGCTGTTGTTTTACAAAAGATATGGTATGGTCAATTATTGATTTGTTCATAATTATTGGTCAGCCTGCTATTCTTTATTAGGTTTGTTTTCATTAATCTTTCTAATGGTCTCCATAGGTATTACATTCAGCTCATCGGTTTTACAATTCCAAATGTTCATATATTCCTTTGACACCACTGTATGACTTTTCATTTTTGCAATTTTTTCATAAAGCAAAATTGTACATATGTCGGTTGCAGTCATAAATTCACCGGTTTCCGGAAGATGTGAATGCATAGCTTCCATGTCTTCAGTTTTACTATTGTATTCAATTGGTATAATGTTTTTATGAAGTCGTTTTTTACTAACAACCTTATTTTTTTTATCAAAGGTTATTAAATAATCATTTCCAAATATTACAACGCCACTTATGCTGGGCCCTGTAAGGATGTATACTTTTTTTTCCTTACCTCTAATAATAGGTATTATATTAAAGTTGGTATTTTCATATCTTGTAAAAAGCGTGTCGGAGTTGATTTCGTTTAGTGCTGATTGTCTTATTGAATACAAATCTTTTTCATGCGGTGTAAATTCTTTTACTGCAAGATCAACCTTTGCGGTATTTACATTATATATACTGTCAAATTCTATTGTGCCAATAACTTTAGGATTGTTTTCTTTAGAAAAAAACAAACATTTGGCTACACCATTATCTGTGTATGAAAAGTATCCGCCAATGTTTCCCTGATCTTTATATTTTTCCAAGAAAATATCTGTGCCATACCAGGAAGCCATTTCAGACTTATAAAGTAACTTACCTTCTTCCAAAATTGCTCTCGCTTTTTTTGGCAGTTCTTGTGCATAACCAGTTAATACGGTGGTGAGTAAAACAATTGTAGCATATACTTTCATAGTTCTAATTATAGGATAATCAAATAACGTTAAAATTTAATAATTAGAAAAATTTGTAAATAGAAGATTTATAAATTGAGTGATGAATTCCACGAACAATAGTCTATAGAAACAAAAACTGCCCTTTCAAGGGGCAGCTTAAATTTATCGTATTAAAGCAGGCTGTACCCACTTAAAAATATGCGATTCTTCAGGTATCACAAGCCTTTCGCTTATTCTTGTCATCCTGTCCGGTAGTTTCATCAGGAAATCACGGGCTTTTTCAGCTTCTGCCGTCAGGCCGTCAATTTTGTCAATCTGCCATTTCTCGATCAGCTTTTTCAGGATGTCCACGTAATCCATAGCTGTATAAACGCCAATTCGCTGTGCCGAATCAGAAAACTGTTCAAAAGCCTCACCGATTTTTTGGCCTGACTCACGAAGAAAATGCGCGGGCATTACAATCTTCTGCTTCATCATGTATTGGAAGGCCAGCATCATTTCGCTTGGGTCTACTTTAAAAATACGGTCAACAAATTCGCTGTATGCCATATGGTGGCGCATTTCGTCACCTGCAATAAGCTTACACATTTTAGAAAGCTTTTTATCGCCATACTGCTTGGCAATCTGCGATACGCGGTTGTGCGAAATATAAGTAGCCAGCTCCTGGAAACTGGTATACACAAAGTTTTTATACGGGTCACGGTCAGTCCCTATGTCAAAACCATCATTTATAAGGTGATGTGTTGTCATTTCAACCTCACGCATGTTCACACGCCCGCTAAGGTACAGGTACTTGTTCAGCAGGTCGCCGTGGCGGTTCTCTTCGCCTGTCCAGTGCCTTACCCACTGGCTCCAGCCATTACCACCGTTATCCACCTGGTTAACACCTTCTACGTCCATAAGCCAGGACTCATAAGTAGGCAGGGCTTCTTCGGTAATTGTGTCACCCACAAGCACAACCCAAAAGTCATACGGCAGATCTTTTGCTATTTCACGAAGCTCTTTTACTTCCTCCATGAAATTCTCATTTTGAGTGTCGGGCAACAGGTCGCTTGGCTGCCATATCTGCTCTACAGGTATAAGGTAGTTCTCAACAAAACTGTCGATGTTTTTTTCGAGGAACTGCATTACCTCAAGCCTGATGTTTTTTATAGACATAATTTATGATTAATTTTTTATTCCTTGTACCACTGCATTCTCTGTGCGTGCCATTACTTCTTCAAAAGGTATGCCTTTTATTGCGAACGGCTCCTGTACCGTAAAGGTTAAGTGGCATCCTAAGCCAAGTGGGAATTGGCCGAAACGGACAAGTTTCCATGAGTTATTAATGCTTACAGGCACTATGTAGGCTGATGGCGCATACTTGCAAAGTATTTTAAGCCCGTTTTCCGAAAAACGTTTCGGTACACCTGTTTTGCTTCGGGTGCCTTCCGGGAAAATCACTGCCGACCGTTGGTGTTTTTCAATATAATCTGCCATGCCTTTTATTGCCGGTAATGCCTGTTTAGGATCTTTCCTATCAATAAGAACGGAACCTCCGTGCCTTAAATTGTATGATACGCTTGGTATTCCTTTTCCTAACTCTTTCTTACTGATGAATTTAGGGTGGAATTTTCGCAAAAACCATATAATAGCCGGTATGTCATACATACTCTGGTGGTTGGCAACAATAATAAGCGGCACGCCTTCGGGTATATTTTCCCTGCCTGTAATAGTATAGCGTGTGCCAAGAAGGTGTGTAGTCCTTACCAGACCAAGGTTAAGTATATCGACACTTTTTTTATGCGCCTGGTAACCAAATACATTCAGGCATATCCACTGTATTGGGTGAAATATCACCAGCAGCAACAGAAACACCAGGTAGTAGACAAACGTAATAGGATAGGATAGGATCTTTTCCATTTCATTAGGGTAATGCCCGCAAAAGTACTATCTTTTTTACAGATTTTAAAATCAATTAGTATGCCTGCATACTGATAGTAAAAATATCAATTATTTGATGTAATATCCCGACTGTCATGATTAATTGGTAAACAACAATTACCCATCATCGAAATTTGTATATTGCATCAAATACTGATACTATGAAAAGCCTTATCCTCTTGTCGCCTTTATTGTTGTTTACCACATATAAGGTAATGGCGCAGCAAAACAGTTCTGAAGATATTTGTGCCGAAGGAGGTAAAATGGAGACTGAATTTATTGAACTTTACAGGGCCAGGCATGATTCTGAAGAATATAAGCAATACATAAAGCTTGAAAATGAATTTTTTGAGAAAGCCCACTATTATCAATATTATGGAGGACTTAAAATTAAGCCAAAGGAAGAGATAACCGAGTGGATATTAAACAACGTTGAAAAGACGGCATTTGGTTCTGTTGAAGTGGCCAAAGTTGAGATAGCCAATCATAATAAACGAGGTAATGAGCGTATGATGAGAGACAGTCATATCCGTGACTTCACGGTAAAATGTGTAAAGCAATGTCCTGACGCATACAAACGTGTTATTAGTAAAATGATGGACAAATATGGAAAATTTTTTCGTCCATAAAATTCATACCCTGATTATTTCTCGCCTCTGTTAGTTTGCGAGAGTAATAAAAAAGCCGCTTTTCAGCGGCTCTTAATTTTTAGCAAAACTCGTCGTAAGCATCTTTAAGGTTTTCTGCGATCATATCGGCAGGACGGCCTTCAATGTGGTGGCGTTCCAGCATGTGTACCAGTTCACCATCCTTAAATAGCGCCATACTTGGCGATGAGGGTGGGAATGGAAACATCTGCTCACGTGCAGCATCAACAGCCTCTTTGTCAACACCCGCAAAAACCGTAATAAGGCTATCAGGTTTTTTGGCATTGTCAAGGCTC
Organism: Flavobacterium sp.; assembly: GCA_052039185.1. Classification (GTDB taxonomy): domain Bacteria; phylum Bacteroidota; class Bacteroidia; order Flavobacteriales; family Flavobacteriaceae; genus Flavobacterium. The sequence continues at coordinate 10,218 of JBQGDS010000350.1, read as the reverse complement.
ATTTTAGCGCCCGGCCTTGCATTACGCGCAGCACATCCGCATACGGAGTTTACAACAACAAGTGTAGTACCTTTTTTTGATAATGCGTCTTTAACCGCATCAGCTGTATGTAGTTCTTCGAAACCGGCGTCTGAAAGTTCAGCACGCATTGGTCTTACTAATTCTTCAGGATACATAGTAGTATGAATCTTTAAATTATTAATTCAGATTTAAAGTACAAAGATAATCAATTTTGAACAGATGTGTACTTTTAACACGGTTTAGCATAAAACAACCTTAAATTTTTAGGCAAGGCTAAAAATTATTTTTAATCTTGTATATTTGCTGTGTAATCAAGCATGTAGAATGACGTATTCTGAAGAAAACTATCTAAAGGTAATATACCACCTGTCAATAAACTCGCCAAATGGCGTAACTACTAATTCTATTGCTTCGGCTATGGAAAGCAAGCCGTCATCGGTAACTGACATGGTGCAGAAACTGGCCGAAAAAAACCTTGTGGCCTATAAAAAATACCAGGGAGTAATGCTAACCGAAGAAGGAAAGCACAGTGCCCTGATGATAATACGAAAGCACCGCCTTTGGGAAGCTTTTCTGGTTGAAAAGCTTGATTTTTCCTGGGATGAGGTACATGATGTGGCCGAGCAGCTGGAGCATATAAAATCAGAAAAACTGACGGATAAGCTTGAAGCTTTTTTAGATTTCCCTACGGAAGACCCTCATGGCGACCCCATACCCGACAGAAATGGAAAGATCAAGAAGATTGACAAGCACCTGCTGTCTGAAATTGCAGTAGGTAAAAAAGTGATATGCGTGGGGGTTAAAGATAGCTCATCTGCTTTCCTGCAATACCTTGATAAGCAGCAAATAGCGTTGGGATCGGCTATTGAAGTGACAGGCAAAGAACATTTTGACCTTTCACTTACGCTGAATGTGAAAGGACGTGAGGTTACGGTTTCCAATAAAATTGCAGGGAACCTTTTTGTAAAACAGGTATAGTATGTTTAGCAGTATAGTTGCTTATTTTGAAAGTATACCGCCCGTGCAGGCGGCGCTTTATGCCACATTATTTACCTGGTTCCTTTCGGCGCTGGGTGCATCGCTGGTTTTCTTCTTCCGTACCATGAACCGTATGGTGCTCGATGGTATGCTTGGTTTTACAGGAGGTGTAATGGTGGCAGCGAGCTACTGGAGCCTGCTTTCACCAGCTATTGATATGAGCGAAGGAGAAGGGTTTTTAAAAGTGATTCCTGCTGCTGTAGGATTTGTACTGGGCGCATTATTTCTTTTCGGGCTGGATAAGGCATTGCCGCACCTCCACATTAATTTTAAAGAAAGCGAGAGCGAAGGCATAAAGACCAAAACGCCGTGGCAGCGTACCACATTACTTGTTTTAGCCATAACACTCCATAACATTCCGGAAGGCCTTGCTGTAGGTGTATTGTTCGGCGGGGTTGCAGCAGGTATCCCCGAAGCTTCCATAGCAGGGGCGTTAACGCTTGCTATAGGCATAGGTATACAAAATTTTCCTGAAGGTATTGCAGTGGCCATGCCTTTGCGCAGGATGGGTATGAGCAGGAAAAAAAGCTTCCTGTATGGTCAGTCGTCAGCTCTGGTTGAGCCTGTTGCAGGTGTGCTGGGTGCTGTGGCAGTAACTTTTTTTACACCGGTACTTCCGTATGCATTGGCTTTTGCAGCCGGGGCGATGATATTTGTAGTGGTGGAAGAAGTAATACCCGAAACACAGCAGGATAAAAATACCGATATTGCCACATTAGGCTTTATAGGCGGTTTTGTAGTAATGATGGTGCTTGATGTAGCTTTGGGTTAATGACAGCCACAATCGTTACTTCCGCAATCGCCTGACTTTTTCTTCCTTTTAAAAAAGAATTTCTTTACCAGGAAAAGTACTGCACCTACTACAAGTATGTATGCTATTATACTCTGGATGTCCATCATTTCAGCATTTGATATGCAATTAGCGATACAACATAGGCAAATGCACTCATGCTGAAAAGCTGTATAAGCGGCCACTTCCAGCTATTGGTTTCCTTTTTGGTAATTGCAAGCGTACTGATACACTGCATGGCAAATGCATAAAATAGGAGTAATGAAATACCCGAAGCAAGGTTGAATACCTTTTCGCCCGTTAAGGGGTTTACCTCAGCAGCCATACGTTCTTTTATAGTGGTTTCGTCTTCACCGCTGCTGCCAATATTATATATAGTGGCCAGCGTACCTACAAATACTTCGCGCGCAGCAAAAGATGCTACTATGGCAATACCTATTTTCCAGTCGTAACCCAGTGGGCGAATGGTTGGCTCAATAGTTTTTCCTACAATGCCTATATATGAATTTTCCAGCTGGTACGATGCCACCTTATCTTCCATTTGCTCAGGCGTAAGCACTTCTGTTTTCGATTGATCCGCTACTATTTGCTCTGCATTACTAAAATTTTCACCCGGGCCGTGTGAACCCAGGAACCATATTATTATTGATAGTGCCAGGATTATTTTACCTGCACCGTATACAAAGGCCTTTGTTTTTTCGAATACATTAAGTGCTACATTTTTAAAGAGCGGCAGCTTATAGTTAGGCATTTCGGCTACAAAAAAGCTTTTGTGCTTAAGCGACAATACTTTATTAAGTACATAGGCCGAAACAATGGCTCCACCGAAACCAAGCAGGTACAGCCCCATGAGTGTAAGCCCCTGCAGGTTGAAAATCCCCACGCGCTGGTCAGGTATTACAAGCGCAATAATAATTGCATATACCGGTAACCTTGCCGAACAGGTAGTAAAAGGTGTAACAAGGATAGTAATAAGCCTTTCGCGCCAGTTTTCAATATTCCTGGCGGCCATTATTGCAGGTATGGCACATGCGGTTCCTGATATTAAAGGTACAACGCTCTTACCATTAAGCCCGAAGCGTTTCATGATTTTATCCATCAGGAATACAACACGGCTCATGTAACCGCTTTCTTCCAGTACCGATATGAAAAGGAACAGGAAGGCTATTTGCGGGATGAAGATCACCACGCCGCCTATTCCGGGAATTACACCCTCGGCTATAAGCTCAGTGAGTTTGCCCGGTGGCATATGTTCGGATGTGTACGTGCTGAGCCATGCAAAACCTTCATCTATAAGGTCCATCGGCACGCTTGACCACGAGAATATCGACTGGAAAATGAGCAGCAATATCCCGAAGAATATGACATAGCCAAATATCTTATGCGTAAGCACCCTGTCCAGTTTTGCCCTTAAATCATTAGCCTGGGTGGTGTCAATAGTTTGCCCAACCTTTAGTACGTCATTAATAAACTGGTAGCGTTTTATGGTTTCTTTTTGCTGAAGGCGCTTCAGTTCCGAGCGTGTTTTGGTAAACGAAGTACCCAACAGTTCCTTCTTTTCTGAAATTCCAAAATTTACATCTTGTGTAATTACCAGCCAAAGCTTGTACAGCAACTGGTTTGGGAATGCTTGGCGAAGCTGGTTAAAATAGTCAGGATCAATGCTGGATGCGTGTAAGCAAGGCTCTGTTGATAGATTTTTAAAATCTACAATCAGCTCCTTTATCCTGTCAATGCCTGTACCTTTACGTGAGCTTACGACTGCTATTTTGGTTTTCAGCTGCTCTTCAAGATACGGTATATCAAGTGTAATGCCTTTCTTCTGCATCCTGTCAGCCATGTTTATGACCAGTATAGTTGGTATTTCAAGGTCTTTTATCTGGGTAAAAAGCAACAGGTTACGCTTCAGGTTTTCCACATCGGTAACTACAACAGCTACATCAGGAAAATCCTTATCAGTACGGTTAAGCAACAGCTCAATAACCACATTCTCATCAATAGAACTTGCGTTCAGGCTGTACGTTCCCGGGAGGTCAATAATAGTACCTTTTACATTACCCGGTAGGCGGCAGTTTCCCTGCTTGCGCTCAACAGTAATGCCGGGATAATTGCCTACCTGCTGGTTGAGTCCTGTAAGCTGGTTAAAAACAGATGTTTTTCCTGTATTGGGGTTGCCAATTAATGCTATTTTAATATTTTGCTGGGCCATTAAAACTACTCGGTTATTATTTCCACATCAATTTCCACGGCAGTTTCCCTGCGTATAGCCACATGGCTGTCGTTCATGTTGATGTATATCGGGTCACCCAGTGGGGCCACCTGTAACAGTTCTACCACATTGCCGGGCAGGCATCCCATTTCAAGTAACTTTAAAGGGATAGCGTCGATATCAAAATCGGAAATAATAGCTTTCTGGCCTTTTTTTAATGTCGCAAGAGTGGTTTTCAAAACTGTTATTTAGAATAAATTTAAACAAAACTACAAATAAATATTCAAATGGCTACTTTTCATTTTCCCTCAGCCATTTAATGTCTTCCAGAAGCTGTGACACATTTTTCTCGCCATCTTCCTCTTTATCAATATGTAAGCCGTTATAAAAACCCCGTATCCTTCCTTCTTTGTCTACCAGCACAAAATTTTCGGTATGCACCATGTCATACAGCTCATCGCTTGTAGAGGTTTTTACTGCCAGATAGGACTTACGGGCTATATAGTAAATGTCTTTTTTATCCCCGGTTACCAGGTTCCACTTGCTGTCAATCACGCCTTTTTCCTTTGCGTAAGCTTTTAAAACCGCTGGAGTATCAATATCCGGCATAACCGAATGCGACAGCAGCATAACATCAGGCATGTCCTTAATCTTATCCTGCAGCCATGCCATGTTGGTTGTCATTTTGGGGCATATGGTAGGGCAGGTGGTAAAAAAGAAATCGGCTACATATATTTTTCCCTTATAAACATCCTGCGTAATGGTTTTTCCATTTTGGTTGGTAAAGGCAAAGTCGGCAATTCTGTGGTCGCGCGCTATATACTGTATGGTTGTATCCACAAGTTCAGGGTTCACGTCAGAAGGGTTATATACCTTAAGCGTTTTCCTCGGTGTCAGTGCGTTGATAAAAAGTGTGAGTATAATAACCGATAGCACCGTTATGGAAATGATGAGTATTTTGTATTTTTTTAAAATCGAGAGCATTATGAGGTAATTTTTTGCAAAATTACAAAAACAAGATGGTCAGTATGGCGTTAAAATGTAACAATGTATCCAGTTTTAACACTAATCGCTCAGGCAGTAAAGGCCAACTTTTTATTTTTGTAATAATTGAAACATACAACTATGAAGACAAATAAAATTGTAGTGGCGGCGCTCCTTTTAGGAACAGCAGTAGCAGCTACCGCACAACAAAAAGATGCAAAGCAGCAGAAGCCGGGAATAAACCTGGAATACATGGACAAAAAGGTAAAACCGTCTGACGATTTTTTCCGGTATGTAAATGGCGCATGGGTTGATAAAACTGAAATTCCGGGCAACAAAACCCGTTGGGGCAGTTTTGACGAACTTCGTGAAAATACGAATAATGATGCACTGGCAATCCTTAAAGAAGCTGCAGCTAACAAGTCGTTGAAATCAAATACCGATCAGGGCAAGGCAGCCAACCTGTATAAAACCATTATGGATACGGTTGCCCGTAACAAGGCAGGCATAACACCATTAAAACCGTATCTGGCAAAAATAAATGCGGTTAAAGATATAAAGTCTTTACAGGCATTACTTATTGAAATGGAGCCTGTGGGCGGAATTGGATTTTTTGGCGTAGGCGTAAGCGCCGATGCTAAGGACAGTAACAGGAACACGTTGTATGTAAGCCCGGGTAGCCTTGGATTGCCGGACAGGGATTACTATGTTTCGGACGATGCCGACTCAAAGGAAAAACGTGAAAAATATGTACAGCATGTAGCCAAAATGCTTAAATACCTGGGATATAAAGATGCAGAAGCTACAGCCCAGGCTAAAAAAGTACTCGCACTGGAAACAGCGCTTGCCACCCCAAGGCTGGATAGGGTTGAGCGTCGTGACCGTCGCAAGAGCTATAACCCAATGACAGTAGCCGACCTGCAAAAGCTTACACCTTCAATTGAGTGGAACAAATACCTTGCAGGTGTTGGTATTGCTAAAATAGATACCCTTATTGTATCGCAGCCAAAGTACATGACTGCACTTGATGCCCTGCTTAAAGAAAATAAAGTGGAGGACTGGAAGGCATACATGCGCTGGACGTTACTTAACCGCACTTCAGATGAGCTTTCTACCAATCTTGAAACTGCTAACTGGGAGTTTTACAGTAAAACGCTTCGCGGTGCCCTTAAGGAAGAATCACGTGATAAGAATGCGCTGCAAACCATTAACGCTACTGTGGGCGAGGCCCTGGGTAAACTTTATGTAGAGAAAAAATTCCCTGCTGAAGCAAAGGCTAAAGCGCAGGACATGATAAAGAATGTAATGCTTGCGTTCGAAAACCGTATTAACAGGCTACCATGGATGGCAAAATCTACCAGGGAAAATGCCATACAGAAGCTGCGCAAGATGAAAGTTAAGATTGGTTATCCGGATAAGTGGAAAGATTACAGCGCATTGACTATAAAAAGCCCTGCCGAAGGCGGTTCATTCTTCAGCAACATGCGCAGCGTATCAAAATGGAGGTACCAGGAAAATATTGCCAAGCTGAACAAGCCTGTAGATAAAACGGAGTGGGGTATGGCGCCACAAATTGTAAACGCTTATTTTAACCCATCTTACAACGAAATTGTATTCCCTGCAGGGATATTACAGCCGCCATTTTATGATTATAAGGCTGATGAAGCTGTAAATTATGGTGGTATTGGGGCAGTAATCGGGCACGAAATATCGCACGGGTTTGACGATTCAGGTTCGCGCTACAATGCTGACGGTAACCTTATAAACTGGTGGAGTGATGAAGACCTTACTAAGTTTACAGGCCTTGGCGGTGCACTTGCCGACCAATACAGCCAGCTACAGCCGCTGCCGGGTATTTTTGATGATGGTAAGTTTACGCTTGGTGAAAACATTGGTGACCTTGGTGGTGTTAATGCGGCTTATGACGGACTTCAGTTGCACCTTAAGCAGCACGGCAATCCCGGATTAATTGACGGTTATACACCCGAACAGCGTTTCTTTATTTCATGGGCTACCATATGGAGAACCAAAGCACGAGATGAAGCTATCAAAAACCAGGTAAAGACCGATCCGCATTCGCCGGGTATGTATCGTGCCTATGTACCGCTTCAAAATGTTGATGCATTTTATGATGCCTTCAATATTAAACCCGGCGACGGTATGTACATAGCACCTGATAAAAGGGTGAAAATTTGGTAATAATTGTTTTAATATACTATAAGCCTGTGGTTTTCTGCAGGCTTTTTTTATTCCTGCCGGGCGTATGCTTAAAAAACTATATTTGTAAAACTAAACACTTAAGGTATGAAATTTAATAAACAGGCTGCGGTTGCCGCGCTGCTTTTAGCAGGGCTATCGGTTGCGGCGCAGCAAAAGCCGGGCATTAATCCACGATACATGGATAAGAGTGTAAAGCCGTCGGATGATTTTTTCCGTTTTGTAAATGGAAAATGGCTGGATAACACGCAAATACCTGATGATAAAACATCATGGGGCAGCTTTCATGAACTGGAAGAAAAAACGGATGATGATGCACTGGCGATACTGAAAGAGGCCGCTTCGAAAAAACTTTCTTCGAAAACTGACCAGGGTAAGGCAGCAGGTTTTTACAGTACAATTATGGATACTGTTGCACGTAATAAAGCTGGTGTTAAGCCACTACAGCCAATGCTGAAAAAAATTGATGCGATAAAAAATATAAAAGACCTTCAGGCACTGCTTATTGAAATGGAGCCGTACGGAGGTATTGGCTTTTTTGATATCTGGATCTATGCCGATGCTAAGAACAGCCAAAAGAACTCTCTGTATCTTGCTGCGGGCAGACTTGGCTTGCCTGAGCGTGACTACTACACGTCTGACGATGAAGATTCAAAAGAAAAGCGCCAGAAGTATGTAGAGCATACTGCCCGAATGCTTAAATATATAGGCTATAAAGATGATGCGGCTAAAAAAGCGGCCAGAAGTATTCTTGCTTTTGAAACTGTTATGGCAAAACCAAGGCTGGACAAAGTAGAAAGCCGTGACATAAGGAATATGTATAACCCGGTTGATATGGCCGGCTTGCAGAAACTTACGCCGGCCATTGACTGGAAAGGGTACTTTGCAGGACTTGGCATTAAGCGTGACAGTGTTGTAATCACTGAGCTTAAATATATGCCTGTACTGCAGGAAATATTGGTGCAGAATAAAATTGAAGACTGGAAGCACTATATGAAGTGGACACTGCTGAATAATAATGCAGCATACCTTTCAACCGATATTGAAACTGCCGACTGGGAATTTTACAGCAAGACCATGCGTGGTTCAATGAAAGAGGAAAAGAGGGAACGCAATGCCCTTTCAAGTGTAAACAACTCGCTGGGAGAGGCATTAGGGAAGCTGTATGTGGATGAAAAATTCCCGCCGGAAGCTAAGGCTAAAGCGGAGAGCATGATAAAAAATGTAAAGCTGGCTTTTGAGAACAGGATCAACGCACTACCATGGATGACAAAATCCACAAGGCAGAATGCTATTGAAAAGCTTCGTAAAATGACAGTAAAAGTAGGTTACCCTGATAAGTGGAAAGATTATAGTGCACTTACTATAAAAAGCCCGCAGGAAGGTGGAACCCTGGTTGAAAACATGAGGAGCATTACACGATGGAACTTTAAAGAGAGCCTTGAAAAACTGGATAAGCCTGTGGATAAGACCGAATGGGGCATGCCACCACAAATGGTAAATGCTTATTTCAATCCTTTCTATAACGAGATTGTTTTCCCGGCTGCCATACTACAACCGCCATTTTATGATTACAGAGCCGATGAAGCTGTTAATTACGGCGGTATAGGCGCTGTTATCGGGCATGAAATATCGCATGGGTTTGATGATTCGGGCGCACGTTTTAATGCTGATGGTAACATGGTAAACTGGTGGAGTGATGAAGACCTTGAAAAATTTACCAAACTGGGAGGTTCACTAGCTAACCAGTACAGCCTGTTGCAGCCACTGCCGGGCATTTATGTAAATGGCGAATTTACCCTGGGGGAGAATATTGGCGACCTTGGTGGTGTTAACGCAGCTTATGATGGTTTGCAGCTACACCTGAAACAACACGGTAACCCGGGATTAATTGACGGTTACACACCTGAACAGCGCTTCTTTATTTCGTGGGCTACCATATGGAGGACAAAGCAAAGAGATGAAGCCCTGAAAAACCAGGTAAAAACCGATCCGCACTCACCGGGCAGGTACCGCGCTTATGTACCGCTGCAAAATGTTGACGCATTTTATGATGCCTTCAACATTAAGCCGGGCGACGGTATGTATATTGCTCCTGATAAAAGGGTTAAGATTTGGTAATGAAAAATATAATAAAAAATCCCGGATGATGCGTCCGGGATTTTTATATTGCTGAAATAAATTCATATCCTAATATGGTAGTCAGTCTTTCCGAAGTAATTGTCTTTCCAACAGATTCCTTCCCTTCTTCAAACTCCGGCAATTCCAATCCTAACTCAATTGCCTTTCCTGTATAATACTCCTTTCGGGTAGGATGCTCGGGCGATGCCACATTAAAAACTTCACCCCAGGCATTTTTTAATATTATTGCTTTAATAATTCCAATACAGTCGTTGCGGTGTATGAGGTTTACGGGTGCTTCAGGATTGGCTATTCCTGTCCTGCCTGCCAAATGGTAAACGGGATGCCTGTCTTCACCAATCAATCCGGCAAACCTGAGTAGGGTTGTTTCAGGCAAAGCTTCCCTTAAAAGTTGCTCTGCCTCAAAAACCTGTTTCCCGCTTTCAGAATCCGGGCTGGGTGTTGTGCCTTCGGTAACAATAATGTTATCATCAGCATAAACCGAGGTGGAACTTACAAACAGCACTTTCTTAATCCCTGCATTTTTAATATGCGGGATGAGGTTTTTTATTTTGTCAGGATAACTTTCACCGCTTCTGGCCTTTGGTGGTATGTCTATGATCAGTACTTCGGAGTCCTTCAAAAATGCTCTAATATTTCCTACAGGGCCTGTTTCCGTCAAAGAGATGATATAGGTTTCTATACCTGATTCACCTAAGGTTTCCACTTTTTCTTCAGTCGTGGTCGATCCTTTTACTGTATAACCGTCTGTTATCAGTGAGTTTGCCAGCGGCAGGCCGAGCCACCCACAACCTAATATGGAAATCTGCATCAGGAA
>JBQGDS010000349.1:0-1650 GCA_052039185.1 Flavobacterium sp. | reverse complement strand
ACCTTTGAAGGTAAAACAGATACTGCTACCGTACGCTGGGTAAGTGACTGTGAATATATACTTCAAAAAAAGCATCCGAAGAATATGCAGGAAAAAAAAGCTGTTCAGATGAAAATTTTGACAACAAGCGAAAATTCGTATACCTTTGAGTATTCGTTTGTGGGCGATAACAACAAACAAAAAGGTACTGTAACCAAACTCAATTAATCACATACTATGAGCCTTGAATTTTTAGCGAACCCGGATGCCTGGATTGCTTTATTAACCCTTACTTTCCTTGAGATCGTATTGGGTATTGATAATATAATTTTTATCTCTATCGTTACAGGCAAACTACCTGAACAGGACAGGAAAAAGGCAACAAGAATAGGTTTATTCCTTGCCATGTTTATGCGTATTGGCCTTCTTTTCGGTATTACACTGCTTATAGCTATGAAAGCTCCATTATTCAGTGTTGACTGGGGATGGTTCAGTGGCAGCTTTACAGGCCAGGCACTTATACTTTTTGCGGGAGGATTATTCCTGATTTACAAGAGTACTAAAGAAATTCATGAAAAAGTAGACCATAAAGGCGAAGAAGAAAAAAGTATTGGAGCTGCTGCGAAAAAATCATTTTCGAATGTTATTATGCAGATACTCCTTATTGACCTTATCTTCTCGGTCGACTCTATACTTACAGCAGTAGGTATGACCAATGGCGTTGAGGGAGCTTTATATATAATGATTGCTGCGGTAGTAATATCAGTTGGTGTAATGATGCTGTTTGCAGTTCCTGTAGGTAACTTTGTAAATGCCAATCCATCAATCCAGATACTTGGCCTTGCCTTCCTTATACTTATAGGCTTTATGCTGATTACAGAAAGCATGCACTTATCCGGCGCGCAGCTTGCAGGCCAGCATATTGGCGCAGTACCAAAAGGATATTTATATTTTGCGATAGCATTTTCATTAGGAGTTGAGTTCCTTAACATGAAAATGAGAAAGAAAAAAGTATAAATCAAGTTAGTAAAACAAAAGAGGCAGCCTGTAAGCTGCCTCTTTTGTTTTAGAATATATCAGGGTCTCCTTTACCTTCCCTTACCAGTACAGGTTCATCTCCGGAAAGGTCAATCACAGTACTGGCTGTGTTATCTCCATATCCCCCATCAATAACCGCATCAACCAGGTGCTGCCATTTTTCAAAAATCAGCTCCGGGTCGGTAGAATACTCCAACACTTCGTCATCATCATGTATGGACGTTGACACTATAGGGTTACCCAATTTACGTACAATTTCTAGTGCAATATTGTTATCAGGAACACGAATACCTACTGTATTTTTCTTTTTAAATTCTTTAGGCAGGTTATTATTTCCCGGTAAAATAAAAGTATAAGCACCCGGTAAAGAACGCTTTAATATCTTAAAAGTACTGGTGTCAATTTGTTTCACATAATCGGAAAGGTTGCTCAGGTCGCTGCATATAAAAGAAAAATTAGCTTTGTCCAGCTTTATACCTTTTATCTGTGCAATACGCTCCAGTGCACGCGATTTTGTAATATCACAACCCAAGCCGTAAACAGTATCGGTAGGATAAATTATTACGCCACCGTCACGCAGTATTTCAACCACTTTATTTATTTCCTTTTCGTTAGGATTTTGCGGATATATCT
>JBQGDS010000348.1:0-4491 GCA_052039185.1 Flavobacterium sp. | reverse complement strand
GCTGTTAAAAATATTAGAAAAATAGCTGATATTCTTTTCAATGCTGTTATTTTGTGCAAATATGATATAAAAATCTCAATTAGTAAACTCCAATTCTAACAACTTATTGTGTTAACTTTGCGGATATAAAAAATTAACCAGCTATGTCTTTCAAGAAACAGATACCAAATATTATTACATTGCTTAACCTTGCAGCCGGGCTTATTGCGCTTGTGTTTGCTTTTGAAACCAATTTACAAATGGCTTTCTTTTGGGTATGTGCAGGTATATTTTTTGATTTTTGGGATGGTTTCTTTGCCCGTATACTGAATGCCAAGAGCGCACTGGGCCTTCAGCTTGATTCGCTTGCTGATATGGTAACAAGCGGTGTAGTACCGGGTGTGGCCATGTTTCAGCTATTAGCTAATATAAATGATATGCACGAGGAGTATAACCTTGCTGCTGAAAATAATTATATGGGTTTACTTCCTTATGTCGGTTTTATAATTACGCTGGCATCATGCTACAGGCTGGCCAAGTTTAATGTTGATACACGCCAGACAGACTCTTTCATAGGCCTGCCTACACCGGCAAACGCATTATTTATAATGAGCCTGCCCATAATTCTGCATCATACAGGGGGTGAAGGATGGATTTTCGAACTGTTGAGCAATCCGTATGTATTGGTTGGGATAAGCCTTTTAAGTGCATTTATGCTGAATGCCGAAATACCGCTGTTTTCGCTCAAAGTAAAATACTTTAATTGGGAACACAATAAAATACAGTTTATATTCCTGATTGTATCTGTGCTTATGCTATTCTTTTTCCAGTATCTGGCAATACCGCTTATTATTCTTTTTTACGTTGTACTTTCTGCCATTACCAATAAATTAAGTAAGGCCTGATATAATGAAACGTGTACCGCCAAAGCCCACAAAGCGTAAGGCGAAATCCCGGAAAAATAAAAAACTCACACAAGGGAAGGTATTGAAATATGCCTTCCTTTCGCTGCTTGTATCAATACTTCTGGTATCGGCTTATAATTACAGGCATGGTGTTTTATACTATCTGGGCTTTAAAACAAATAAGCGGATTGAAAAGCTTACTAAAGAAGAACGTCGCATTGCCGACCTACGTATATATGAAATAGTATCACGTCATAAAGACAAGGTTTTTGGTATAGATGTATCGCACTACCAGGGTAAGATTAATTGGGACAGCCTGCAGAATGGAAATAAAGAATTCCCGCTGCACTTTGTATTCATTCGTGCTACAGCCGGTAAAAATGGTACTGACAGCCGTTTTAAAGCAAATTGGAAAAGTGCAGGTAAGCATGGCTTTTTAAAAGGCGCCTATCATTATTACCGGCCTAACGAAAATTCCCTAAAACAGGCAGAGAATTTTATTGATAAGGTTAAGCTTAAAAAGGGAGATCTTCCGCCTGTATTGGATATTGAACAGATTCCAAGTGAACAAAGTATGGACAGCCTTAAAAGCGGACTTAAACGCTGGATTGACAAAGTAGAAAAGCATTATGGCATGAAGCCGATTATTTACAGTGGTGAAAGCTTTTATACTGATTTCTTACGGGAAGAATTTAAAGGGTATAGTCTATGGATTGCCAACTACAGTTTTTTTGCAGAAGAAATTCGTCCTGAATGGCTTTTCTGGCAGTTTACTGATAAAGCGACTGTAAATGGTATTGAGGGTAATGTTGACGTAAATATTTATAATGGCAGCCTTAAAGGTTTAAAAGCAATATGCGCTAAATAAGCTGAAATTACTATATTTGAAAGGCTAACATTAATGAAGGTCTGAAGCCCTTTTATCCACTTGTAGCTTTTTTACATTTTCTTGGGGATGGCATTTTTATAATAGATGAGGAAATTTATAATACGCTTTGTTTGTTTTGCTTTACCTGTTGCCATAACTATACTGGCTATGGAATTTTCGCTTAGGACTATGCCCAACGACTTTAAAATTAAAAGGCATTATCTGGACAGGCATGCTGGTACATTAGAAGTTTTATTTTTAGGTAATTCCCATTCTTACTATAACCTTAATCCTATTTACTTTAAAAATGCTTATAATGCGGGCAATGTATCGCAGCCTGTAGATTATGATTACCGTATTTTAGAAAGATATATTGAACGTATGCCGGCTCTGAAAACTGTTGTTATCCCGGTATCGTATTTTTCACTGGTGGAAACACTTCAGGATTTTCCTGAAGAATGGAGACTGAAAAATTATACTATATATTATGATATGCCAGAATATGGTAAATACAGGTATAATTCTGAGGTGCTAAGCGTTCCTGTTAGGCAAAACCTGAAAAGGATTTATAATTTTTATATTAAGAAAGAGTCTCCGGTTACAACATCGGTTTTAGGCTGGGGTATTGATTTTGATTCTGTTGGTAATGAAAGCCCCGAAGCAACGGGCGTTTATGCTGCCAAAAATCATACTGCCAAAAATTTCAGTAAAATAAGTTATACACTCAGCTATTATGAAAAAATCATAAAGCTATGTGCCGAACGTAATATTAAAGTAGTATTGTTTACTGCTCCTGCCGTTGCGTCATATTACAATAATATAGATAAAAGGCAGTGGTATGTAACACAAAATAATATTAGGAAACTTGTTGATGGTTATTTGAATTGCAGTTATTATGATTTTTTAGAAAGTAAAGAGTTTACTTCTCATGATTTTTTTGACTCACATCATCTCAATCATCAGGGAGCAAAAAAGTTTTCTTTAATGCTCAATGAAATTTTGAATAAATTATAATAAAGAACCCCTTTTTTTATAAAAAGGGGTTCTTTATTAGTTGGCTACTTCGCTTATAAATTTAATTCGCATAAGCCTTAATTCTTCGGTATCATAATCGCCGTCAAATTCTTTCAGGGCTTCTTTTATGTTGTCGCTTTCACTTTCCATGTAGTAGTCATGAATCTCCTCCTGTTGGTCTTCGTCCAGTATTTCGTCAATCCAGTATTTAATGTTAAGCTTGGTTCCGCTGTAAACAATCTGCTCCATCTCTTTAAGCAGGGCATCCATATCAAGGCCTTTCGCCCTGGCAATATCGTTAAGCGGAAGCTTACGGTCAATGTTTTGTATAATATACAGCTTAAGGCCTGAATTTGCACCTGTAGATTTCACTACAAGGTCATCCGGCCGTACAATATCATTGTCTTCTACATACCGTGCTATAAGCTCAACAAAATCTTTTCCGTATTTTTTGGATTTGCCTTCACCTACGCCATGCACGTTGCCAAGTTCTTCAAGGCTTATAGGGTACTTTAGTGCCATATCTTCAAGAGACGGGTCTTGGAATACCACAAAAGGCGGTACTCCCAGTTTCTTAGCCACTTTCTTGCGAAGCTCTTTCAGCATTCCCATCAGTGCCTCGTCAGCAGTGCCTGATGATTTAGATGCTGTAACCACTGCTTCCTCATCACTTTCGCTATACACATGGTCTTCGCTCATCATGAACGATTGTGGGCTGTTTATAAACGCTTCCCCTTCTTTCGTCAGCTTTAGTACGCCGTACGTTTCTATATCTTTTGAAAGATAGCCTTCTACAAGTACCTGTCTTATAAGCGCCATCCAGTATTTTTCGTCATGGTCTTTACCGCTACCGAAAAACTCCTGCGTATCGGTTTTATGCGCTTTAATTACCGCATTTATTTTACCGGTAAGGGTAAATATAATTTCCTTTGATTTATACAGTTGCTTGGTGTCGCGCACTGTTTTTAGCAATGTAACAACCTGTTCTTTGGCTTCAGTTTTCTTTTTAGGATTACGAACGTTGTCGTCCATATCTGCGCCTTCGCCTGTTTCCTCGTCAAATTCCTCACCGAAATAATGCAGCAGGAATTTGCGTCGGCTCATGCTTGTCTCAGCGTATGATACCACTTCCTGAAGCAGGGCATACCCAATTTCCTGTTCGGCTACCGGCTTGCCACTCATAAACTTCTCCAGCTTTTCAATATCCTTGTAGGAGTAGTACGCAAGGCAGTGGCCTTCGCCTCCGTCACGCCCTGCACGTCCTGTTTCCTGGTAGTAGCTTTCAAGCGATTTCGGTATGTCGTGGTGTATTACAAAACGTACATCCGGCTTATCAATACCCATCCCGAAGGCTATGGTTGCAACTACCACATCTACATCTTCCATAAGGAACATGTCCTGGTGCTTGGCACGTGTTTTGGCATCAAGGCCGGCGTGATACGGCACGGCGCTTATACCGTTAACCTGTAGCACCTGCGCAATTTCTTCCACCTTTTTACGGCTGAGGCAGTATATAACGCCTGACTTACCTTTGTGCAGGCGGATAAAACGTATAATGTCAGATTCTACATTTTTGGTCTTTGGGCGTATTTCATAATACAGGTTAGGCCTGTTGAACGATGCCTTAAATGCATTGGCATTAGGCATGTCAAGGTTTTTGAGTATATCTTCCTGTACCTTTGGCGTTGCTGTGGCTGTAAGACCTATTACCGGTATGTCGCCCAG
>JBQGDS010000347.1:0-15108 GCA_052039185.1 Flavobacterium sp. | reverse complement strand
AATCGTGCAGAATACAGAGAATTGACAAGCAACCCGCTAAAAATCAAAGAAAAGCAGTTGTAAACAAAAAAATGTTGATAACCGTTTTGTAATTATAATAATTTTATATCTTTGCACGCTCAAAACTGTTTGTAACGAAATGAGTTGCAGCGTTTAAACGTTAAAAGGCAGTGATGAGAAACTAAATCTTACTGGAAAATGAAAGTGAATAAAGAATTTTTAATCCAATTTGTGGGGTTAAAACAGGGAAAGCACCAGTTTGAGTTTCAGATTAATAAAACGTTCTTTGATGACTTTGGTTTTGACGATTTTAATGATGTCAATATTAAAGTTAATCTTGTTCTTGATAAAAAGAGCACTATGCTCGAACTAAGCTTTAAGCATAAGGGTACTATAAATGTACCATGCGACCTTTCGGACGAATTGTTCGACCTGCCGGTAAAAGGCAAGCTGGATCTTATAGTAAAGTTTGGGGATGAGTATAATGACGATAATGATGAAATGCTTGTACTGCCACATGGCGAGTTCCAGGTGGATGTATCTCAGTACATTTATGAAATGATCGTGCTATCGGTACCTACAAAAAGGGTACACCCCGGCATTAAAGACGGTACGCTGAACCCGGAAGTATTGCAGAGGCTTGATGAGCTGGCTCCTAAAGAAGAACACAAAGAAGAAGAAAATAATACTGATCCCCGCTGGGACGAATTAAAAAAACTATTAACGGATAAATAATATAGTACAATGGCACATCCTAAGAGAAAGACCTCGAAAACAAGAAGAGACAAGAGAAGGACACATTATAAAGCATCTGTTCCTCAAATCGCTACATGCCCGGTAACAGGCGAAGCGCATTTATATCACAGAGCTTACTGGCATGAAGGAAAAATGTACTACAGGGGCCAGGTTGTTATTGACAAGCAGGAAGCTGTTGCTTAATTGCAGTATACAATAAGAGAAAAACTCTCACATCGTGAGAGTTTTTTTGTTAAATATACCTTGTTATTAAATTAGGGGACTAATTGCAACGCGTTTTATAATTTTTTTGTAATTTCCACCACTTTTTGAGTTGTTTTGAGTCAAAAAGAGGAAAATATTAGCTTTATGAGTAAAATTACAGCCGCTATTACAGCCGTAGGGGGCTATGTGCCGGACTTTGTGCTATCAAACAAGATTCTTGAAACCATGGTAGACACAAATGATGAATGGATTACTACAAGAACAGGGATAAAAGAAAGGCGCATACTTAAAGATAAAGATAAAGGTACATCATACCTGGCTATAAAAGCAGCCGAAGACCTGATAGCTAAATCAGGTATTAACCCACAGGAAATAGACTGTGTTTTAGTGGCAACAACAACGCCCGATATGCCCGTTGCAGCAACCGCAGTATATGTGGCAACACAAATTGGGGCTGTAAATGCTTTCGCTTATGACCTGCAGGCGGCATGTTCCAGCTTTTTATACGGTATGTCTACCGCGTCAGCTTATATAGAATCAGGTCGCTATAAGAAAGTGCTGGTTATAGGAGCCGATAAAATGTCATCAATATTAGATTACCAGGACAGAGCAACCTGTATAATATTTGGCGATGGTGCCGGTTGTGCATTGTTTGAGCCAAATTATGAAGGTTTTGGCCTTGTTGATGAAATATTAAGAAGTGACGGTATAGGCCGTGAATTCCTTAAAATACCTGCAGGCGGTTCATTATTGCCGGCATCTGAAGAAACAGTGGCCAATAAGCAGCATTATGTTTTCCAGGATGGTAAAACGGTATTTAAATATGCAGTATCTAACATGGCTGACATCAGCGAGAAGATAATGCAGAAAAATGATCTTACCAACGAGAGCGTTGACTGGCTTATATCACACCAGGCCAACAAACGAATCATCGATGCAACATCTCAGCGTATGGGGCTTGAAGATTCTAAAGTACTCGTTAACATCGAAAGGTATGGCAACACTACTTCAGCCACATTACCTTTATTGCTTTATGATTTTGAACACCTTTTCAAAAAAGGAGACAACCTTATATTCGCGTCATTCGGCGGCGGATTTACATGGGGTTCAATCTACCTGAAATGGGCCTACGATAAAAAATAGAAAACGAAGACAAACTAAACAAAATTCGGAAAATTATGGATATCAGAGAAATTCAGAACCTAATCAAATTTGTAGCAAAATCCGGGGCTACTGAAGTTAAGCTTGAAATGGATGATTTTAAAATCACCATAAAAACTACAACAGAAGGAACAGCTGAAACAACTTATGTACAGCATATACCTGTTGGCCAGCCTATGGCACAGCCTGCTATGCCTGCTGCCGCTCCTGTAGCTGCTTCACCATCAGCTCCTGCTGCCGCTGCACCTGCTGCTGATGACAACTCTAAATATATTACTATAAAGTCGCCAATTATAGGTACGCTATACAGAAAACCTTCACCGGACAAAGCTCCGTTTGTAGAGGTAGGAAGCACAATATCTAAAGGTGATGTAGTGTGTGTTATTGAAGCAATGAAGCTTTTCAATGAAATCGAATCTGAAGTATCCGGTAAGATCGTGAAAGTACTGGTTGACGATGCGTCTCCGGTAGAATTTGATCAGCCGTTATTCCTGGTTGACCCGTCTTAAATTATTTTAAATGATAAATTTTAAATGCTGAATTAAAGCGTTTAGAACAATTTAAAATTTAAAATCTGAAATTTAAAATAGTAAAAAGATGTTCAAGAAAATATTAATAGCCAACAGGGGAGAAATTGCGCTTCGCGTAATTCGTACCTGCAGGGAAATGGGCATAAAAACCGTAGCAGTATATTCTACTGCTGATGCGGAAAGCCTGCACGTAAAGTTTGCTGACGAGGCTGTATGTATAGGCCCGCCGCCAAGCAACCTTTCGTACCTGAAAATGTCAAATATTATTGCTGCTGCAGAGATTACCAATGCAGATGCAATTCACCCGGGTTACGGTTTCCTTTCAGAGAACGCTAAGTTCTCTAAAATATGTGCCGAACATAATATAAAATTTATTGGTGCTTCGCCGGAAATGATCGAAAAGATGGGTGATAAGGCTACTGCCAAAGCTACTATGAAGGCTGCAGGCGTACCTTGCGTTCCGGGATCAGACGGTTTATTAGAGTCTTATGAGCATGCTGAAAAGCTTGCCAAAGAGTTTGGTTACCCTGTAATGCTTAAAGCTACTGCCGGTGGTGGTGGTAAAGGTATGAGGGCCGTATGGAAACACGAGGAGCTTTTAAAAGCGTGGGAAAGCGCAAAGCAGGAAGCTGCCGCATCATTCGGTAACGATGGTATGTATATGGAAAAACTGATTGAAGAGCCACGCCACATTGAAATTCAGGTTGTGGGTGATTCTTTCGGTAAAGCATGCCACCTTTCTGAAAGGGACTGTTCTGTACAACGCCGTCACCAGAAGCTTACTGAAGAAACACCATCGCCATTCATGACTGACGAGCTTCGTCAGCAAATGGGTGATGCTGCTGTTAAGGCTGCCGAATATATTAAATATGAAGGTGCCGGTACGGTTGAATTCCTTGTAGATAAGCACAGGAATTTCTACTTCATGGAAATGAATACGCGTATACAGGTTGAGCATCCTATTACCGAGCAGGTAATTGATTATGACCTTATCCGTGAGCAGATACTTGTTGCAGCAGGCGTGCCTATTTCAGGCAAAAACTACCTGCCTCAGCTACATTCAATAGAGTGCCGTATCAATGCTGAAGATCCTTATAATGATTTCAGGCCGTCGCCGGGTAAAATTACTACCCTGCACATGCCTGGAGGCCATGGTGTAAGGCTTGATACTCACGTATATTCAGGCTATACCATTCCGCCTAATTATGATTCAATGATCGCGAAACTGATAACTACCGCACAGACAAGGGAAGAGGCTATCAACAAAATGAAGCGTGCTCTTGATGAATTTGTGATCGAGGGGATAAAAACAACTATACCATTCCACAGGCAGCTTATGGATGAACCGGATTATGTAGCCGGTAACTATACTACCAAGTTTATGGAATCTTTCAAAATGAAGGAAGTTATATAAAACAAAAATCCCGCAATTGCGGGATTTTTTTATGATCGCGTGTTCCTTAGTTTATACAATTGTTTTGCTATTCGCCGAAAAAGTTGTAACTATGTTGAAATTTTAATCAATCTATTATGAGAAATACAATTAGCAAGGCAATAGCTGCTATGACTATGCTGTTGCTTTTTACTGTAAATGTAAATGCACAGGAGAAAGCCATTGAAGGCGCAAAAATACTAACTGAGCAATTCAAGGAGCATTTTTCGCTTAGTGGGAGCCAGTATGATAAGGTATCAGCTATTAACATGGATTTTATGAAAGCTGCAGCTGCTAATAAAGCAACTAAAATCAGCAATGTTGAAAAAGCCAAGAAAATGAAAGCGCTTGAAGAAGTAAGGGAAACTAAGCTTAAATCAGTACTTTCGGCTGAGCAGTTTAAAACATATATAGCTCACAAAGCAGAACACCGTGCTATTATAAATAAGCACCTTGAGAAATAAAATAAAATAAAAAAAGCCGAAGCTTAGCTTCGGCTTTTTTATGCATAAAATTTATTATTGTTTTATGTCAAGCTTTTTAGCCATATCTTTAGTAAGGCCGCCTTTGTTAAGCAATATTGCTGTGGTTTTGTACTTTACAAAGTTCTTGGTCATATACATATACCCTTTGTAATCGTTGCTTGCTCCCCAGCTGTTTTTTATAATGTAATACTCTTTGCCATTCTGGTCTTTAGTAAGGCCTACAATGTGCATGCCATGGTCATCCTGGGTCTGGTAATTATCAAATGCTGCCTGGCGCATGTCTTCAGTAATTTCAAGTTCTGCTTTCGGGCCTGCAAATAATGTTTCTTTTTCTTCAGGCGTCATTTCAGCAAAGTTTTTAGATGGTATGTATGCCACGCCGTTTTTCCAGCTGAATCCTTTTTCACTTACGTCACCAGCCCAGCCTACAGTATATCCTTTTTTAAGCGCGTTATCTATAATATCTGTAAGGTCATTCATCTTCACATTATATACCTGGTCAAGTGACCAGTTGTCAGGAACCATAAGTACAAACTTAGAATAGTATGGATATTCCTTAAACGAAGATATCTCAATGTAATCGGCAGGATTAATACCCACTACCTCTTTAGCAAATGTTTGCGGCGTATATTTTTTACCTTTAAAGTCAAATGACTGCGGTACTTCGCCAAGATAGCTATCCAATACAGCTGTATACGCTTTTACCCAGTT
Source organism: Flavobacterium sp. (assembly GCA_052039185.1). Lineage (GTDB taxonomy): Bacteria > Bacteroidota > Bacteroidia > Flavobacteriales > Flavobacteriaceae > Flavobacterium. Next base: position 9,829 of record JBQGDS010000347.1, on the reverse strand, counting down.
AGGTGAAAGCTCTCCGTTAGGATTTTTAACCACCGCTTCAAGCATACCTTGTGCCATTGACTGCATTTCGGCAAACTTGTTATTTGCAGTGCCATAATTAAGTCCTGTATACACGCTTTGTGGTAAAGCGCCATATTTTGCATACATGTTTATAACATCGTGCAGTGCACCGCCATCACCCAGGGTTATGGCACCGTGCATACGCACATAGTTCTTCCCTTTCTCAATATACGCATTACGTGCCGTATATATCTGTGAAATTTCAACCGGCTGCTTGCCCATACGGATCATTTCTGACTCAATGTAAGAGTTTGCCGCGTAGCTCCAGCATGTTCCTGATGAGCCCTGGTTTTTTACAGGTGTGTTCTCAATGTTTATAACATCAGTAAATTTAAAAGCTTCTTTACTGTTTACACTTTGGTTATTTTTAAGTGAATTTACAAGGTAGTCCTGAGCCATACCTGTCTGCACACCTGCAAAAAGAAGTGCACTGGCAATTAATGGCCTGATGAATGATTTATGCATAATATTAAAATTAGTTCTTAAAATAGGTCGCTAAAGGTAACTAAAAGTTACGGGATTGTAAATTTAAATCAGCTTTATAGCGTTTCTTTCAGCCAGCGGAAAAACTCTTTTTGCCATACCTGCGCATTTTGTGGCTTAAGCACCCAGTGGTTCTCGTCAGGGAAAAGCATAAAGCGGCTTTTTATACCTCTTAGCTGTGCTGCCTGGAAAGCTTCCTGGCCCTGGCCTATTGGCACGCGGTAATCAATGCCACCCTGTATTATAAATATTGGTGTATCCCATTTAGCTACCATATTTATAGGGTTAAACTGCTTATATGTTTTTTGTGCTGCAGCATTGTCTTTCTCCCAATATGCTCCTCCGGCATCCCAGTTATTAAAGAAAACCTCTTCGGTAGTGCCATACATGCTTTGCAGGTTGAATACTCCGCAGTGCGAAATAAACGTTTTAAACCGCTTGTTGTGTATTCCTGCAAGGTAAAACACCGAATAGCCACCATAACTTGCTCCAATGGCTCCTAAACGGTTTTTATCTACGTATGGTTCTTTTGCTACGTCGTCAATAGCCGAAAGATAATCATCCATTACCTGGCCACCCCAGTCTTTGCTAATCTGTTCGTTCCATTGCACTCCATGTCCCGGCATACCACGGCGGTTAGGCGCTACAACTATATAGCCGTTAGCAGCCATAAGCTGGAAATTCCATCGGAACGAATAAAACTGTGTAAGTGCGCTTTGCGGGCCACCCTGGCAATACAGCAGGGTTGGGTATTGCTTCGTAGCATCAAAGTTAGGTGGCAGTATAACCCATACCAGCATTTTTTTGCCATCGGTAGTGGTAACGTAGCGTTTTTCGGTACGGCTTAACGCAATGCCTGCATACACTGCATCATTAACGTGGGTAAGCTGCTGCCATTTTTTAGACTTCAGGTCATAGCTGAATATCTCGGTAGCGTGATTCATGTCAGCCCTTTCGATAATCACCTTATTTCCACTAAAACCTACAACTGAATTCACATCAAACATGCCATCGGTAACCTGTTTTACAACGAATGTTTTTGCAGTGGCCGAAAAAGGAATTTCAAACAGTTGCTTCGTACCATCAACGGCAGCGCTGAAATATATTTTTTTACCATCAGCACTCCAGGTAAAACTGTCAACAGTACCATCCCAGGCTGCCGTTACATTTATATCCGAATTATTAATGCGTACAATAATATCATTCTTATCCGCCTCATAACCGTCGCGCTTCATTTGCAGCCAGGTAAGGTAGCCCTGTGGCGAAAATGAAGGGTGCGTATCATATCCCGGGTTGGTGGGAGTAAGATTTGTTGTTTTTTTTGTGGCAAGGTTGTATTCATACAGGTCGGTATTTGTGCTTATGGCATATTCGGTACCTGATTTTTTCTTGGCAACATAAATAATGCTTTTACCGTCGGGAGACCATGTATAGTCTTCTTCCCCGCCGAAAGGCTTTTGAGGTGAGTCATACGGTTCATTCGGCATTATGTCAGTAAAGTTTTCCTTATCATTAGCCGGGGTATAGCCTACGTGGTTGTGCGTGCCGTCATTCCAGGTGTCCCAATGGCGGTAATCCAGGCCATCATATACCTGCACGGTAGATTGCTCCAGTTCCGGGTAATAATCCTTGCCCAACACTTTTTCTACTTTTACTTCCTTGTGGGTTAGTTGTAATTTTCCGTCCGGAGAAAGATATTTGTCTTTCAGCAGCTGCTTGTACTCTTTTACTTCAACAGCATTGCCACCATTTACAGGTATGGTGTAATATTTAGAGGAAGATTTATTTTCTTCTACTGATGGTGTTGAAACCCTGTACACTATGTTTTTTCCATCCTTACTAATTCCCAGCGCGCTTACGCGGCCCAGCTTCCAAAGCAGTTCCGGTGTCATGGTTTGTTGTGCAGCAGCAGATATTCCCATCAGGCTTAAGGTTAATATGACTATTTTTTTCATTGATTAAAATTTCTAAAATTTTTCAAAAGTAAAGATTTATTCCCGTAAAAGCATGGTTAGCTCTGGTTCTGAACAAAGTCAGTGAATATTATGATAGCAGACAACACAGCAATACTTATGGTTGCTTAAAATATATTATTAAATTTTTCTTAAAAAACTGTTTTTAATTTTATTAACTTTATCGATATCTATGTTTTACAATCAATAACTGTTAAAAAACCTTGCCTATGAATTCTCAGTTTACCAAAATCGTCAGGATATTGCTTGCCCTTATTCTTATTGCCTTTGGCGCCAATAAGCTTTATACCTTTATTCCCCTGCCACAGCCTTCGCCCGAAGCAGCCGATTTTTTAACCTCCCTGGCAAATACCGGTTATGTAATTACCATAATTGCCATATTTGAAATAGTAATTGGCATATTGCTGCTGTTTAAAAAATGGGTGCCTTTTGCGTTATTGCTTCTTGTACCGTTATCGCTCAATATTTTGCTGTTCCACCTTTTCCTTGATGTGCCTTCAATTGGCACCGCAATACTGGTTGTAGCCATGAACGGCATTTTGCTGTATAAGCACAGGAAGAAATACACGCCATTGTTTGCCTAAGCTGTTTTTGATATATTTGCTTGAAACCATTATCATCAAAAAATGAAAAACATAGTAATAGCTACTGCTGCACTGTGTGGCATGACAACCTATGCACAAATGCAAAACAATCCTATCAAGTACCCAACCACCAAGAAAACCGAAACAGTTGACACCTACTTTAACACAAAAGTGCCTGACCCCTACCGATGGCTGGAAGACGACCGTTCGGCTGAGACAATGCAGTGGGTAAAAGAGCAGAATATAGTAACATTTGCTTATCTGGATAAGATACCTTACCGTGATAAGATAAAAGAACGCCTGGAGCGCCTTTGGAATTATGAAAGGGTTTCTGCCCCGTTTAAAGAAGGAGAGTATACCTATTATTATAAAAATGACGGTTTGCAAAACCAGTCGGTACTTTATCGCAAAGATAAATCAGGCAGGGAAGAGGTTTTTCTGGATCCTAATACCTTCTCGGCTGATGGTACCACATCGTTAAGTGGTGTAAATTTTACAAAAGACGGAAGCCTTGCTGCTTATGCTATTTCTGAAGGCGGGAGCGACTGGCGTAAGGTATTTGTAATAGATACAAAGACTAAAAAACCGGTAGGCGAAACCATAGTTGATGTAAAGTTCAGCGGGGTATCATGGCAGGGTAAAGACGGCTTTTATTACTCAAGCTACGACAAGCCGAAGGGCAGTGAGCTTTCGGCTATGACCGACCAGCACAAGCTGTACTACCACAAGCTGGGTACGCCGCAATCTCAGGACAAAGTGATTTTTGGTGCCGATGTGAAACGAAGGTATGTAGGCGGTTATGTTACCGAAGACCAAAGATACCTGATTATTTCGGCTGCCAATTCTACATCGGGAAATGAATTGTATATAAAAGACCTTACATCGGGCAGCGATAAAATTGTTACGATAGTTAACAATTTTGAAAGTGATAACAGTGTGATTGATACCGATGGTACATTGTTGTACCTTTCAACTAATTATAATGCGCCTAATGGCAAAGTGGTAACCGTACAGGCAAAACAGCCCGAACAAAAAAACTGGAAAGACCTCATTCCTGAAACAGACAATGTGCTTTCGGCATCTACAGGAAGCGGTTTTATTTTTGCTGAGTATATGAAAGATGCAGCCTCATTAGTAAAACAATATGACCGAAATGGCAAATTGGTAAGGGATATACAATTGCCGGGTGTAGGTAGTGCCGGTGGATTTGGCGGTAAGAAAGATGATAAAACGCTTTATTATTCTTTCACTAACTATACAACGCCGGGTACTATATTTTCATTTGACCCTAAATCAGGGAAGTCTGATGTTTACCGCAAGCCTGCAATTGACTTCAATAGCGAAAACTATGAGTCGCAACAGGTGTTTTATACTTCAAAGGATGGTACTAAGGTGCCTATGATCATCACACACAAAAAAGGACTGAAGCTGGATGGAAAGAATCCAACTATGCTTTACGGTTATGGCGGTTTTAATGTAAGCCTGCAGCCTGCTTTCAGCATCAGCGCAGCAGTATGGATGGAAAATGGCGGTGTTTATGCGGTAGCCAATCTTAGGGGCGGTGGCGAATATGGGAAGAAATGGCATGACGCCGGTACTAAGATGCAGAAACAAAATGTGTTTGACGATTTTATTGCAGCAGCAGAATACCTTATAGCCAAAAAATACACATCGAGCGACTACCTGGCTATCAGCGGTGGCTCAAATGGCGGATTATTGGTGGGCGCTACCATGACACAGCGTCCTGACCTTATGAAAGTGGCATTGCCTGCTGTAGGTGTGCTTGATATGTTGCGTTACCACACCTTCACCGCAGGGGCAGGGTGGGCGTATGATTATGGTACGGCGCAGGACAGCCAGGAAATGTTTAGCTACCTTAAGAAATACTCTCCTGTACATAACGTGAAGAAAGGCGTTAAGTATCCTGCCACAATGGTAACAACAGGCGACCATGATGACCGCGTGGTGCCGGCGCACAGCTTTAAGTTTGCAGCCGAACTGCAAGACAAGCAAACAGGCACGAACCCGGTACTAATACGTATTGGGGTTAAGGCAGGGCATGGCGCAGGTAAATCAGTAGCGCAAACCATAGCCGAAATAAGTGATGTACAATCCTTCGCATTATTTAATATGGGCATTACATCGCTTCCACAAAAAGGTGCGGATAAAAAATAGTAAAAGAAAATTATAATAACGAAGCCTCGCGGTATGCGGGGCTTTTTTAATGCAGGTAATATCCAATATTAATTGAACCGTAATAATATCCAGTTATTACTATATTGGATAATTCTTTACCACGGTAATTAAAAGAATAGGAGAGACTCCAGTTGTTCCTGCGGTATTTTATGCCTGCTTCTGCATTGAACCTGAAAGGGATCAGCGGAAAGGTTACCGGGCTTTTATCATTGAATAGGCTGCCCTGTATAGTAGCATCATATAGCTGATAATTGAGCATTGGCGTAAAATATAGATATAGTTCACGGCGACCTTTGTATTTTTCAGGATCATTATCAAGCGCGGCGCCATGCAGGCTGCTTTCATACATCGGCAGTAAAAGTCCGCTTAAACTTACGCGAGATGTAATTCCTACAGTAGCGCCCGTCCATATAGTTCCGGCGTTTACCTCGGCCGTTACCTGGAAATCTGTTTTTTCACTGAAAGTATTCCTTAGTACTTTGTGCGAATAGAATACATTAGCCTGTGCAGCAGGAATTGTAGTGATCTGGTATTCCCAGCCCCTTACTTTATGGTAGCCGAAAAGATTATGCATACCTTCCTGTACCTGTCTTGCCATTGATTCCGGACCAACCACACCAAGCTGCACACCGGCTTTCAGTACATTTTCATTACTGTAAAATGTATTCAGTCCCGCTTCGGCAAAAAGATATCCTGCAAATGGCCTGTCATGAAAATTGATGTCTTTGGGTTTTGACGACTGAGCATTGTATATGTACTGGCCTACCCTGAATTCATAAATGCGTTTGGCTACGTTTTCGCTTTTATAGTTCGAAAGATAACGGTAATATAGCTCCAGTCCGTTGGTGTAATACTGGTCGTTTTCCAGGGAAGTGTACAGGTCATTATCGGTAATAAGGCCAATTTCTGCCGGACGCTGGGCAAGAGCCAGAGTAGTGACTAAAAATACTGCTATGGAAATACTGTGCCTTATCATTAATAATCCAGCTTAACATAACGCATGTGGCGTAGTATCCTCTGTTTTTTCCTGTTGATGTACGATGACGAATTTACAGGCTTATATTTTAGTGGATTGGGCAATATAGCTGCTATACCCGCTGCTTCACGTTTTGTAAGCTTCGCGGCATCTTTTTTATACCAATGCTGTGCTGCGGCCTGTGCGCCATATACGCCTTTGCCCATCTCAATACTGTTAAGGTATACTTCCATAATACGCTCCTTGCTCCAAAGCAGTTCAATAAGAACAGTAAAATACGCTTCAAATGCTTTACGTACATAGCTGCGTCCCTGCCACAGGAAAACATTTTTAGCAGTTTGCTGGGATATGGTACTTCCGCCTTTTATGCGCTTACCTTTGCTGTTGTTTTTATAAGCTTTATGCATTGCACTGAAATCAAAACCGTGATGCGATAGGAAAGTAGCATCTTCACTGGCTATTACGGCTTTTTGCAGGTTGGTTGATATTTCTTCAATAGGCACCCAGTCATGTTGCGTATCAAAACTGTCTTCTCCGCTGTATTCAAATGACCGGCTTATCATAAGCGGTGTAATTGGTACGGGTACAAAGCGAAACACCAGTACAGAAAATACCGATAGTACCACAAACCAAAGGATAATTTTTAATAAGAAACGGGTAATTTTCCTGAACATACCTGTTGTGTAAAGTGAGTAGCGAAATTACAAAATTAGTTATGTAATATGAGATAGTTGCATAATAATCATTTATCAAATAAATGTATTTAAAATAGTAATTTGTTTTATGATATAATTAACTTTTTTAACATATTTTGCATTTTTTGAGTCGTTATATTTGGAATATTAATACTAAATTAACAAATCATGAAAAAAATCATTACCTTAGGGGTATTATTAATGGGAATGGGAGCTTTTGCTTCTAACATTGAAAATTCTGCTGCGCAACAGGTAGAATTTAAAGAGTCAAAAAGCCTTGAAGTTGTGCTGAATGAAAACAATGAGGCTGTCCTTGTAGAGACCTGTACAGTTACTGTTTATTACAATGGTCAGGCTGTAGGTACTTACACAGGATACAGTTTTGAATCAGGTGAAGCTGCTCATTTTTCGGCTTGTACAAGGGCTATAGCTGCTGCCAGAAAGGATCTTAACTATTATGGCCCTTTTGAGCGTATGTAATTTTAAAATGAATTAATTGTGCCGGAACATTGATAGCAATGTTCCGGCATTTCCATAATTATACTATGAAAAAAACAGCATTTTTCCTGTTCTTTTTTTGTAATTTACTTTTTGCACAAAAAAGCACATTGTCAGTGGTTTATGAAGAAACAATGGTTGTGGATGTTACTAAGTACACTACTACCATTAATGGTTTTCTGGTTGCGAATAATGAAGCCTCTCTTTATGAAGAGGACTTCATGAAAATTAAATCAGATACATTTGATGATGGAGAAGGAAATACATCTGTAACGGTAAAAACGAACAGGAACCCTAAATTTTACAGGACAGCTAACTCACCTGTAACGTATCTTGGAAATATAAAGATGAGGGATTTTGTAGTAAGTGATGATGCTAAATTCAACTGGAATATTGCCGAGGAGCAAAAAGAAATACTGGGCTACACCTGCCAGAAGGCTACAGCTGAATTCCGCGGTAGGGTATATGTGGCCTATTTTGCACCTAAGCTGCAATTTAATGCAGGCCCATGGAAGTTTAACGGGTTGCCGGGCACAATCCTGGAAGTAAAATCACAGGACGGTGCATTTAGCATGACCGCAAAAAAACTGGAAGTAAAAAATACGGCAACAACAATTACCAATCCATATAAAGATGCAAAAATCATCAGCTATGCTGAGTTTAAAAATATTTATAAAACCAAGTATGAGGAAATGCTGAGCATGAACTATGGTGATGGGGTTAAGGCATCAATGCCTAAGAGGCAGATTGAAACCATGATTGAAGATTAATAACTGAATTTGTATTGCCTTGAAAATGAACACACCCGGCAGTAAATTGTTTTTACTGATCATCTTATTATTTTTCAGTACATTACATGCTCAGGTTATACAGGGAACAGTTTCGGATACGTCCGGAACTGTTCCTTTCGTTTCTGTTATTTTTAAGGACCCCGCCAAACCCGGATTGATTTACCAATATGCTACTACCGATGAAAAAGGTTGGTATGAGATAAAGCTCAAAACGGCAATTGATTCAGTAATTATCGAGCTGGATAATATTGCTTATGAGCCGCAGGTAAAAACCGTTGGCAACCTTCAGGCAAAAAAAACACATACGCTTGATTTTATCCTGCTGCCGCGTATTACCGAAATTAAAGAGGTAGTAGTAGAGGCCAGAAAACCTATAAGGGTAAAAAATGACACGGTAACATATGATCCTGAATTTTTTAAAGACGGAACCGAAAGGGTTGTAGAAGACCTGATACGAAAGCTGCCCGGTATGACGGTTGGAGAAAACGGTGAAATCAAGTTCAAGGGAAAAACAATCAAAAAATTCCTGCTTGATGGTGACGATTTGTTTGATTCCCAATACACTATAGGCAGCAAGAACATATCTGTAGATATGGTTGAAAAAGTACAGGCAGTTGAAAATTATAATGAAAATTCGCTGCTTAAGGGTTTGCAGGATACTGACGATGTTGGGCTAAACCTTGTGCTTAAAAAAGGAAAAACTGACTTTTCGGGCAATGCCAACGTAGGCTATGGAATTGAAGATAAATATGACCTTACTGCTACAACACTGGCTGTAAACAGTAAAATAAAAGGTTTTGGTATTGTATCTTACAATAACATAGGCAAAAACCCGAGCCCGTATTATTTTGATTCGGAAATGCTTACGGTGGAGCAGATACGGGAAGATAAATATCTTGTTCCGCAGTTACTATACCAGGGTTCATTTTATTCGCAATTGCAGGATAAGTTTCACAGGATAAATAATAATTTTTATACCAGTATAAACACACTGTATAAGTTTTCGCCTAAAATCTCAGCTAAGGTTAATGCAGGTGTTTACGCTGACAGGTTAACAAGGCAAAACAGGACATTTACTGAGTATAATATAGGCGGACAGGAATTTACCATAACCGAAACAGAAGGACTTCGTAAAAAGCCAACTATATACAACGGGGCGCTTCAGCTGATTTATAAAGTATCGGACAGCCTCAACCTTGAGTATAACGGCAAAACCCATTATGAAGAAACAGGTTTCCGCAGCCACAGCAACAACAATGGCATTGCACAGCAAAACAATGTAAATACAACCAATGTTTTTACAAAGCACAATGTAAATCTTACCAGGAGAATAAATAAAAACAGTGCCTTTACAGCACTGGCACATTATTCCCTTAATCGTGCGCCCCAGGATTTTTTACTTTTTCCCGGTTTGGCGTTGGAAGGTAATGATCTTATCTCGTTACAAAATAACCAGTCAAGCCGGTTTGATAAGGAAAATGTGCGCCTTAATTTGGAGTACTTCATTAAACATGAAAATTCTAAATTACAGTTTACAGGTGGCTACAATTCCTTTAAAACAAATTTCAATTCG
>JBQGDS010000346.1:0-10301 GCA_052039185.1 Flavobacterium sp. | reverse complement strand
TGATGCCAAACTTGAAGAAGAGCTTATTGTAAGGCCTACATCTGAAACTATTATATGGGATACATACCGTGGATGGATACAATCATACCGCGACCTGCCGATACTTGTAAACCAGTGGGCTAATGTGGTGCGCTGGGAAATGAGGACAAGGCTTTTCCTGCGTACCGCTGAGTTCCTATGGCAGGAAGGGCATACAGCGCATGCTACCGAAAGGGAGGCAATTGCTGAAGCGGAACAAATGATGAATGTGTATGCTGATTTTGCCGAGAACTTTATGGCTATACCGGTTATTAAAGGAGTGAAGACAGCTAATGAGCGTTTTGCCGGTGCAGTTGAAACCTATTGTATTGAAGCGCTTATGCAGGATGGTAAAGCCCTGCAGGCCGGTACATCGCACTTTTTAGGGCAAAACTTTGCCAAAGCATTTGATGTGAAGTTTGCTACTAATGAAGGGAAACAGGAATATGTATGGGCTACATCGTGGGGTGTTTCTACACGCCTTATGGGTGCACTTGTAATGACGCATAGTGATGATAACGGACTTGTGCTGCCACCAAACCTTGCGCCTATACAAGTGGTTATCGTGCCTATATACAAAGGCGATGAGCAGCTTGATGCAATATCTGTACAGGCCAAAGAGCTTATGGCAATGTTAAGAAAGCTGGGCATATCGGTTAAATATGATGACAGGACTACGCACAAGCCGGGATGGAAGTTTAATGAGTATGAACTGAAAGGTGTTCCGGTACGTATTGCTATCGGGCCAAATGATCTTGCAAATGGTACTTTTGAGGTAGCACGACGTGATAATCTTACTAAAACAACCGTAAATCATGGGGAGGTGGTAAACTACGTTCAGGGCTTGCTGGAAGAGATGCAGAAAAATCTTTTTGATAAAGCGTTGGAATACAGGAACAGTCATATTACCGAGGTGAACAGCTTTGAAGAGTTTAAAGATGTGCTGGATAATAAAGGCGGATTTGTGGCTGCACACTGGGATGGTACCACAGAAACCGAAGAAAAGATAAAAGAGCTTACAAAAGCTACAATACGCTGTATTGCGCTTGATAGGATGGAAGAGGCTGGTAATTGCGTACTTACGGGATTGCCAAGCAAGGGCAGGGTGCTTTTTGCGAAGGCATATTAGAAAAAAAATAAAAAATTTTGTCTCCTCTATTGCAGAAGTGAAAATTAGTTGTAATTTTGCATCCGCATTAGAGGAACAATATGGCCCGTTCGTCTATCGGTTAGGACTTCAGATTTTCATTCTGGCAAGAGGGGTTCGATTCCCCTACGGGCTACAAAATTGACATAATGGTCCATTCGTCTAGGGGTTAGGACGCCAGATTTTCATTCTGGTAACAGGGGTTCGATTCCCCTATGGACTACAAGAAGGATTAACAAAGACATTAAGAAAAAAGAAAATGGCAAATCATAAGTCAGCTTTAAAAAGGATAAGGACAAGCGAGAAGAAGAGGGTATTAAACAGGTATCAGCATAAAACTACACGTAATGCTATAAAAGCTATACGTCTTGCTACAGATAAGAGTGAGGCTTCAGCTAAGCTTACTGCTGTTATCTCTATGATTGATAAACTTGCTAAGAAAAACATTATCCACGCTAACAAAGCTTCGAACCTTAAATCAAAGCTTACTAAGCACGTAAACGCTCTTTAATAATAAGCGTTTAGGTTTATAATATATAAGCTCCCATCAGGGAGCTTTTTTTGTTTGTGTGCGGTTATATTATTTTTGTAAGTATTGTTTGTATGATGCATTTTTTACTCAAAGAATATATCTCAGGCAAAGCGGGACATTGTAGTAATAAGTACAAGCAGGAAAAATGCGCGTATAAAGCTATTTCCGCGATTTATTTCTATTCTGGCACCTAAATATCCGTCAAGGGCGTTACAGGCTGCTATAAGTAGTGCTATGCCTCATAAGGTTTTTTCCTTTTGTTATGAATAAGCATATCGAGCCAAAATTAGTTGCCGGGTTTACCATCTTGGCAAGGAAATAAAACCTAATATTGCAATAAATCCCAACACAAAAAAACTTCCTGTTCCCAGGCCTGTAAAGCCGTCATAGAAACCTACTGTATAGCTTATGATTATTTCGTAATTTGCTGTGCTGCCAATTGTGATTTTGAAACGTGCTGTCCAAAATTTTTTTTGGTGTAGGTATAATTGCTGTTATGGTAAGAATTGATAATAATTGCGGTTTCATAAAATCGTTCTTTACAATAGTCTGTAAAGCTTATCCTGCGTAGGCTGATGGCTCAGCCAGTGCTATAATTAATAAAAGCAGCCGCAATTTATAGTTGCTCTTTTAATGTATTGGAATGATGCTACAAGAGTGCCGCTAAGCGCCGGTGTTTTTAATTGTTTAAACGATGTAAAGCTACATAGCTTATAGGGTATAAAATACAAAAGCTTTACAATTGTAAAGCTTTTTTAATGTGACCACGATGGGATTCGAACCCATACGCCTTGCGGCACCACCCCCTCAAGATGGCAAGTCTACCAGTTTCTCCACGTGGCCTGATATTGTATAAATAAAAAAAGTTAAGCAAAATAGCTTAACTTTAGTGACCCGGCTGGGATTCGAACCCAGGACCCCATCATTAAAAGTGATGTGCTCTACCAGCTGAGCTACCGAGTCCTAAAGGATTTCACTTCCTGAATGCGGGTGCAAATATACGGATGTATTATTTATTAATCAAAACGAAATTATTATAAATTTGAGTTTTTTTTGATTTAATTATTTAATGCCTTAGTTTATAAGGTTTTATTATATGAAAAAGATTTTGCTCACAGGCTACATGGCTTCAGGAAAGACTACAATTGCACTATTATTGGCCAAAGCGGCCGGAATTTCCTACAACGACCTTGATGAAATTATAGAAGAAAATACAGGAAAAACCGTTTCTCAGCTATTTAGGGAGGATGGAGAAATAAAATTCCGAAGGCTGGAACATGATGCTTTAAAGCATTTTATAGATAATGATCAAAACTTTGTACTTGCCCTGGGTGGAGGGACACCTTGCTATGCTAATAATCATCTTTTCCTGCAAAGAGATGATGTGGTTTCGGTTTACCTTAAAGCGTCGGTTACAGAACTTACAACACGTTTAAAGCAGCAAAAGGCTGACAGGCCTTTGCTGGCAACTCAGCCCGATGAAGAACTTGAAGAGTTTATTGCAAAGCACCTCTTTGACCGCAGCTGGTTTTACCACCAGGCGAAACACGTTGTAAGTATAGATGGTAAGATGCCGGAGGATATAGTCAACGAGATTATGAGCCTGTACTAGCTTAGGCAGGCATATTCCTCATGTTCGCTAAATACTACCTGTATATGTTCCTGCATTGATGTTGATAGTGAAAGGCCTTTAAAATCGGCTTTAACCGGGTATTGCTTATGATTGCGGTCTACCAGTACAGCGGTTTTAAATTTTTTCAGAGGCACATTAAGAAAATGTTTTACACCATATATAAGTGTTGTTCCGCTGTTTAGTACATCATCAGCCAGTACAAGGCATTTATTGGTATACTCTTCAGGAGGTAATGATGTTTCAATAGGCTCAAGGGGTTCTTGCTTATTTATTTTTACTTCGCACAATGTAACTTTCACCTCAGATATCTTTTCAAGCTGGGAGGCTATCTTTTGTGCAAAAATGTATCCGTTGCTTGATATTCCTGCCAGTACAACTTCTTTTTCATCAGAAAAAGTTTCGTACACCTGGTAGGCTATGCGTTTTATTTTATGTTCAATTTCCTGCTGGGTAAGGATTATGTGTTTCATTGTGTTGTTGTGTTTAGTTAGCCAAATATAAAGTTTAATGTTTAATCCCAGTCATCAGTATCGCCATCCATTCCATAATCATCAAGGTCGCGACGGTCTTTTTTAGTTGGCCTTCCGGTCCCTTTGGCACGGTAATGCTCTTTCGAGAGTTTAAGCAGTTCCAGGTGCTCAAACGATTCGGCAGGCGTTTCGTCTTTACGGTATATGTCTACTAATTTAGGGCCTACCCGGTTTTGCGGTATATCCAATACGCTCAGTATATAGTTTATCTGGTCGCGGCGGACGGTAATTTTATCACCCGGAAAAATATCCCTTGATGGTTTTGCCTGCTGCCCGTTTACAGTTATGTGTCCTTTTTGGCAGGCTTGTGTGGCAATGCTGCGTGTTTTATAATACCGTGTGCACCACAAATATTTGTCAATCCTCATACTAAAAGCTAAAATTCGTTGTTATAAAGCCATACAAAAATAAAGGAAAATTGTATCTTGCGTGCTAATTAAAAAAAATTAAAATGAACAGATTTTTAAAGGTTTTTGCCTTATTAACTATAGCTGTATATTTTACTTCCTGTAAAAAGAATGATGATGATATAAATATACCGCCACCACGTGATTATGCACAGCAGTATGTTACAGAAAAGGCTCAAATTGAAGACTATCTGAAAAACAATTATATTGTTAGCGTAAGCCCTGAATTTGACGTGCAATTTGCAGAAATTGAAGAAGGAAATCCTAACGGCAGGGTTTCAATATGGGATCAGACCCAATACCCGCTTTTGCACAAGGATGTAACTTATTTTAACGTGACTTACAGGGTATACTATATAAGTTTTAGGGAAGGTGTAAACGAAAGGCCAACAAGAGGTGATGAGGTAACAGTTGCATACAGGGGTACTCGCCTGGATAATGTAGAGTTTGACAATTCTCCGTTCCCTCAAACACCAGCTTTCTTATCTGAAACCATAGAAGGCTGGCAGAAAATAATACCTCTTTTTAAATCAGGTATTCTGGTAAACAGTAACCCTGCTAATCCTGCCGATTATGCCGATTATGGAGCAGGTGTAATGTTTTTGCCATCGGCTTTAGGCTATTATAATAATGCCAGGCCACTTATACCGGCTTATACCCCGCTTATTTTCAGTTTCAAACTTTACAGCCAGAAATGGCTGGATACTGATAATGACGGATTGCTGAATAAAGACGAAATGGGTGCATATGATGATATTGCCGATAACGATACCGATGGAGACGGTCGCCCTGATTACCTTGATACGGATGATGATGGTGATGGTGTTTACACAGCTGATGAAATTGGTTATAACGGCACAACGCCTGTTGATTTCAATACTATACTTGATTGCAATGGCGGTACTACAGGACTTAAAAAACATTTAGATCCTGCCTGTCATTAAGAGTAAGATTATATAAATAATAAAAAACGCCTCCAGTAACCGGAGGCGTTTTTTATTAGCAGCATATATATACTATATTATTTATAGTACTTTATTTCGCGTTTAATTACAAATGCAGGAGTATCGGTAATAAGTAATGTCTTTTTTATCCAGTTACCTTTTTTGTCATACTCAAACTGGAAAGTTTTTTGTTCTGCTACATCTCCATTAGCGCTGATCGCTTTATATGATATGATGTTGTTGTGCGAATCATATGTGTATTCAGCAAATATTTGAACCTTGTCGCCTTTGAGTAATTTCCAGGACAGCATGTTATTATTTTTGTCATACTCACTATATTCAGTTGCTTCACCATCAAGTTCAGAAAAAGTTGTTTTGCTTATTATGTTGTTTTTGCTGTCATACATATACGCTTCATAATTTTCAACTTTATCCGTAGCTCCGTAATTCGTCTTTTTTGCCAGATTTTTTCCGTCGTATTCATAAGTTGTTTTAGAAACCCTGTTTCCTGTGCCATCAGTCCTCGTTTCATTTAATTTCCGGTTATTGCTATCATATTCATATGAATCCTGAAACTGCATATATTCTTTGTTAAGATAGGAACGCTGTACAGCAAGATTACCTTTTTTGTCATAAGTATATTCAGTACGATCAGCGATGTGACCATATTGGTCATATACTTTTTTTTCTACAGGCTTGCCATTTTCCATTTTCAGTTCCATTCTTTCCAGTGGAGTATTATCGGCATTTGCACGTACATAAGAAATATTGTTCGTGTAACCTTTATCCCATTTATAATCTGTTTTTACTGATGGATTGCCGTTCATATACTGTATAAAAGCAATTCTTTTATCTTTTCCTGCATAGGTTGTGGCATCATAAGGTTTGCCATCGTTCAGCCATGTTTTAATTTCGGTAAGCTGCCCTTTATTATTAAAGGCCATATCGCTGTTGTGGTTATCAAAATTTTCATGACCGGGTGTAAGCTTACCGGCATTATCAATACGGAAAGATTTTTCCGAAACCGACTGTACGTTTCCGTTAAGCTTGTAATATGCCCAATCTGTTTTTGCATGGTCTATAACCGGTTCTTTTTTTTCTTTTCCGCATGATGCAAGCATAAATAATGCAAGCAAAGGATAAATGTATCTCATAATGTAGTTTCAGTTTTTTCAAAAATCAGCCATTTTTTTCAATCTGGCAAGTGTATAAAATAAAATCCGCCCTAAGGCGGATTTTGTTTGTTATGTACAAGCAGTATTATTTTGCCCCTACAGCTGCATCATATTTTTTACTTACAGCATCCCAGTTTATTACATTGAAAAATGCTTCAATATAATCAGGCCTTTTATTTTGGTAGTTAAGGTAATAAGCATGTTCCCATACATCAAGGCCAAGCACAGGTGTGCCCTGTACAGGAGCGCCCGGCATGATTGGATTATCCTGATTCGCAGTGCTGCCTACAGTTAGCTTACCCGCCTTATCTGTCACAAGCCAGGCCCAGCCGGAACCGAATTGTTTAGTTGCTGCTTCGCTAAACTGTGTCTTGAAGTTTTCGAATGAGCCAAAATCTTTATTGATGGCCTCGGCAAGTGCGCCTTTAGGTGCAGTACCTTTGTTAGCTCCTAAAATTTCCCAGAAGAAAGTGTGATTCCAGTAGCCACCGCCATTATTTCTTACCGCTTTATTTTCAGGATTAAGCGTTTTTAATATCTCTTCAATTGTTTTCTTTTCAAGGTCAGTACCGGTCACTGCTTTATTAAGTTCATCGGTATATTTCTTATAATGCTTAGAGTAGTGTATTTCCATTGTTTTGGCATCAATGTGTGGTGCCAGTGCATCATAAGCATAGCCCAGTTTTGCCATCTGGAAAGGGCCGCCCTCTGCTTTTACATCATCAGGATTACCCATAGGCGCTTTGGTATCTTCTTTTTGAGGTTCCGGTGTTTGTACCACCTCTTCAAGATTGTTTTTGTCTTTGCACGATTGCAGCGAAGCTACCAGTATTAAGGCCGAAAAAAGCATTTTTACATTTTTCATATCTGTACTTATTTAATTATTGAGTTGATCGTTTCTATATATAATCTTTTTGCTTCATCGGCAGATAAATGCCTTACCTGCATCCAGGCATTCATTTTAAAGGCGTTCCTCAGGTCGAAACCCTGATTTTGTGTTATCCGTGTGTTTTCGGAAGTCGCCTGCTTATAATAGGCATATATACGAAGCATTACGTCCTGGGGCAGTGCCTCGGAAATATTGGAAGCCTTGTCATAAGCTTCCTGAAAGAGGGTATCCAGGTCTTTATTTTCCATTTATGCTTTTCTGGCAATTATTGTTTTACCACCTATAGCTTTTTGGTTCAGTTGCACATCAACCTCAGTACCCAAAGGCAGAAATATATCAACCCTTGAGCCGAACTTAATGAAACCGGCATCGGTTCCCTGTACTACCTGCATGCCTTCACGGGCATAATTTACAATACGCCTTGCAAGTGCTCCTGCTATCTGGCGGTATAATATTTCGCCAAATGTGTTATTTTCAATTACAACAGTTGTACGTTCATTTTCCTCGCTTGCTTTAGGATGCCACGCCACAAGGTATTTTCCGGGATGGTATTTACTGAATTTTACCAGGCCGTTAACAGCATAACGTGTAACATGAACATTTATGGGCGACATGAATATCGAAACCTGAAGCCTTTTATCTTTAAAATACTCAGGCTCATATACTTCTTCAATAACCACCACTTTACCGTCAACCGGGGCAATTATTATATTATCATTGGCATCTACAGGCCTTTTAGGGTTCCTGAAAAACTGCAGTATTAAGATAAGGAATATTACAACAACAATTTGTATAATATATCTTAAAGTTGTGTTGTCAGTCAGGTTGTCTGCCAGTAATGCTATACCCGCAGTCATGGCAAGCGCCATTAAAATAATTTTTGAGCCTTCTTTATGAAACATAGTATATGATTTGATAAAACAAAAATAAGAAAGGTATTGCAAATATTATACTATCCAGCCTGTCCAATATTCCTCCGTGGCCGGGCATAATATTTCCACTGTCCTTAACGCCTGCATTTCGCTTAAAGCGAGATTCAATGAGGTCGCCCAATGTACCTGTGATTACAAGTATTGCAGCGGCTCCCATCCATACAGCTGCCGATTGCCCAAAAACAGGAAAACGGCTTATTATAAAGCTTGCTATAACTGCAAAAACAAGTCCGCCCAGAAATCCCTCTATAGTTTTTTTAGGCGAGATGCGTTCAAAAAGCTTGCGGCGCCCCATGGTTTTGCCTACGATGTAAGCAAAAGTATCGTTGGTCCAGATAAGTATGAATATGCCTATAATAACCATAGGGGCATATTTGCCGGTAAGGTAGGGTAGGCGTATTAAAAGCAGAAAGGGTAGAATTATATATCCTATAAGTATTACCAGTTTACCAGGCTTATCACGCTGTGCCGGAAGACCCTTGCTGAAGAGGTCAATTAATAAAAGTCCTGATACAAATAATGCTGCTAAGCAAAGCAACAGGTTTTCGGTGCTGTTATTTGAGATAAATACGGCAAATAGGGTGTAGCCCAGGGCTGCCAATAAAAAGGGCAGGAGTTTGTTCAGGTTAATAAGCTTGCAAAACTCGAATACGGCAACAAACATGAAAACCCCGAAAAGGATTGTAAAAGTTAGCCCGGAAAAAAGTGTGGCTGAAACAAGGAGTGTAATATATACTATGCCGGACAGTGTCCTGACTACGCTTTCATTCATTTTAAAGATCTTCTAAAAGCAGCAGATAAAGGTTTTTAGGCGCACTTCCATATTGCAGGAAATCTTCCTCCTTGGCTTTTTCAAAATATTTTATTGTGGTAATATTGGTAGGATAGTCCTTATCGTATTTCTTTTTAATTTCCCTGAGGCCATCGCTTTTTGAACCCAGTATCTGGCTGGTAGTGGCAAATATTACAATATTAGCCGGCAGTTCATTTGGCTTATTTTGTTTTATCTGGTTAGATGAAAAAAGTATTGATCCTTCATCGGCTATCAGGTTTTCACAGCTTGCCAGTAAAAAGCGCGGATTGGCAGGCTTATCATGCAAAAGCTTGTTTTCGTCAAGCAGGCTGTACAGCTTAGGCTCAAAACAAAGTGCTTCGCACTCAAACCAGTCATTCTCCTCAAGTATGTTCAGGAACTGGTCGTGCACTTCAGAGAGGTTCTCACAATACAGGAATTTTCCACCGTTCTTTTTAAAATTATAAGTAAAAAGCTCGTCGGCAGGTATCTGTTGTTCAGGAAGGAAAGGGCTTGCTTCAGAATTTTTTTCCTCATTCGAAACATCATTAGCAGCACCAAAAATTTTTTTAAAAAGACTCATACCTTTTTCAATCCCTTGTTTGTATATCTTAACACTCAAAGATAAAAAAATCTTAATTCAAACTTTCACTTGAATTAAGATTTTTATAATAATTTATGAGATTATTTAACTAAGCTTCCGTAATTACTTCAGCGTCTGATTTTTCGAATGGCCTTTTGCCAAAAATTTCTTCAAGATCGTCTTTAAAAATTACTTCGCGCTCTATAAGTATATCAGCCAGTTTATTCAGCTTATCCTTGTTCTCATCCAGTATTCGGATAGCCCTTTGGTACTGTTCTTCAATCAGTTTTGATATTTCTTCATCTATCAGCTTAGCCGTTTCTTCAGAATATGGCTTAGAAAAGTTATATTCGCTCTGCCCGGTAGAATCGTAATATGTAATGTTGCCCAGCTTGTCATTAAGGCCATATATGGTAACCATAGCACGTGCCTGTTTGGTCACTTTCTCTAAATCGCTTAGTGCTCCTGTTGAAATACGGTTAAACGTAACCTTCTCTGCAGCACGGCCACCCATTGTAGCACACATTTCATCCAGCATTTGTTCCGGCCTTACAATAAGTCTCTCTTCCGGCAGGTACCAGGCAGCACCAAGGCTTTGCCCGCGCGGCACTATAGTTACCTTAACAAGCGGTGCAGCATGCTCAAGCATCCAGCTTACAGTAGCGTGGCCTGCTTCATGTATTGCAATAGCACGTTTTTCATCAGCTGAAATTATCTT
>JBQGDS010000345.1:0-4344 GCA_052039185.1 Flavobacterium sp. | reverse complement strand
TTGCCTGTAGTTTCGGAAAAAATTTTCTTGGGCAGCAACTGCTTAAATACCATAAGGTACGCTATAGAAATAGCTATTATGGCAAACGACTGGAAAAAATAGGTTTTATTCTGGCTCACAAAATATCAGTCAAAATTAAATTACATACGCTCAGGCACATCAATACCAAGCAAGCTGAATGCCGACTTGATAGTCTCTCCTACTTTTTTGGAAAGCTGTATCCTGAACACCTTTTCATTCATTACTTCGCTTGCCAGTACCGGTACGGTCTGGTAGAACGAATTATATTCTTTTACAAGATCATATACATAGTTGGCTACAAGTGCCGGGCTATGACTGTCAGCAGCAGACTGAATTACATCAGGGTATTGTGCTACAATTTTAAGCAGTTCTTTTTCTTTTTCATGAAGGTTTACCACATCAGCTTCAAGAGGCTGGCTGTAGTCAAAATCCGCCCGGCGTATCAGCGATTGTATCCTTGCATAGGTGTACTGTATAAAAGGTCCTGTATTTCCTGCAAAATCAACCGACTCCTCGGGATTAAACAGTATACGCTTTTTTGGGTCGACTTTTAGTATATAGTATTTAAGCGCACCAAGACCAATAGTCTTGTATAGCTCGGCTTTCTCCTCATCAGAATAACCGTCCAGCTTGCCCAACTCTTCCGATATGGTTTTGGCTGTAGCAGTCATTTCTTCCATCAGGTCGTCAGCATCTACAACAGTACCTTCACGGCTCTTCATTTTTCCTGATGGCAGGTCAACCATACCATAGCTCAGGTGGTACAGGTTTTCAGCCCAGTCAAAACCAAGCTTTTTAAGGATAAGGAAAAGCACCTTGAAGTGATAATCCTGCTCATTACCCACAGTGTAAACCATACCGCCTACATCAGGAAAATCTTTAACCCTTTGTATGGCTGTACCAATATCCTGTGTTATATACACCGATGTACCGTCTTTACGAAGTACCAGTTTTTCATCAAGTCCGTCCGGTGTTAGGTCAATCCAAACCGAACCATCTTCCTTTTTATAGAACACACCTTTTTCAAGCCCCTGCTCTACTACATCTTTACCAAGCAGGTAGGTATCGCTTTCGTAGTAATTCTTATCAAAATCAACGCCTATGGTTTTAAAGGTTTCTTCAAAACCTTCGTATACCCAGCCGTTCATCATTTCCCAAAGTTGTTTTACTTCAGGCTTGCCGGCTTCCCAGTCTAAAAGCATCTGCTGGGCTTCAAGTAACAAAGGTGCCTGCTTTTTAGCTTCATCTTCAGTAAGCCCCTGTGTTACAAGATCATTTACCTGACTTTTATACGCTTTATCAAACTCTACATAATAATGCCCAACCAGCTTATCTCCTTTTACAGCCATATCCTGTGGTGTCTGGCCGTTACCAAACTTTTGCCACGCAAGCATACTCTTACAAATGTGTATACCCCTGTCATTAATAACCTGGGTTTTATACACTTTTTTACCTGATGATTTTAGTATCTGTGCAACCGAATAGCCCAACAGAACGTTACGTACGTGCCCAAGGTGCAGTGGCTTGTTAGTATTTGGCGATGCATACTCTACCATTACAGCCTTACCGCCTTCCTTTGGAGTTTCAGTACCAAACTGTATATCATCCTTAATTGTATTAAAGAAATCAATATAATATTTGTCTGAAATAACAAGATTAAGAAAACCTGCCACAACATTAAAACGTTCTACCTCAGCAGTGTTATCTATAAGATACTGGCCTATTTTGCTGCCAAGTTCGGCAGGATTGGCTTTTACAAGCTTAAGCAGCGGAAAAATAACCATGGTAATATCACCCTCAAAATCCCTTCGGGTTGCCTGTAGCTCAACTTTTTCCAAAGTAATGCCAAACAGGGCCGTAACGGCTTTTTCGATATGGGATGTAAGTGTATGTGATAATGCCATTTGTATTGATTTTTAAGCGTGCAAAGATAATGATATTTGGGCATGACAATAAAGTAATTATTTTAAAAAGTTTGTTAATTGAATATGTGCGAAAACATATAATAATCAATACTTCATAAACACTTGCCTCATTAAAAGCGCACATTTATACCATCCCAGTTAGATTTAATGATTCCAAATAATGTGTTTTTGCAGATTTAGTGTAACAAAAATTACTGTCTTTAGTCTTATGCAATAACAATGCAGATTAAGTAAATATAAAATTTGCATTAAAAGGTACTTTGTATTGCATATTAGTAAAATACGCTTTACTTTTGCACCTCAATCAATCATCAATTAAAAACGACATGAAGCTAAAATTCCTTTTTATGCTCCTTTTGGGGAGTGTATTCACTTTATCTGCCCAAAACCCGGGGAATATATCAGGTAAAGTAATCGACGACAAATCCACCGAACCTCTTCCGTATGTAAACATTGTAGTAAAAGAAAACGGTACTGTAGTAACAGGTGGTATTACCGATGACAATGGCGACTTTACCGTTAAAGGACTTTCACTGAAAGACTATTCTGTAGAAATACAGTTTATGGGTTACAAGACCTCTGTTTTACAAGCTAAACTCAATGAGTCTGCAAGAAGCATTGCACTTGGTACTATCAAATTAAAAGAAGACATTAATACACTGGAAGCTGTTGACCTTGTTAAAGAAACAACAACCATTGAGCAGAAAATTGACCGTAAGGTAATTACAGTAGGCCGTGATCTTACCACTGCAGGTGGTACAGCCTCAGAAATTATGGGTAACATACCATCAGTTAACGTTGACCAGGATGGTAAGATATCGCTTCGCGGAAACCAGAACGTAAGGATACTTGTTGACGGCCGCCCAACAAACATTGACCCGGCTCAGCTATTAAAACAAATACCATCTACATCTATCAAAAAGATTGAGCTGATAACCAATCCGAGTGCAAAGTACAATCCTGAAGGTATGAGCGGTATCATCAACATCATCCTGCATAAAAATGCCAATGATGGGTTTAACGGAAACTTTAATGCCGGCATCAACTTTGGTGAAACGCCTAAATTCAATAACTCGCTCGACATGAATTATCGCAAAGGCAAGGTAAACTTTTTTGCCAATGCAGGCAGCAACTTTGGTAAATATGCCAATACAGGTAACGTTTACAATTATGATATTAACAGCAGGCAGCTTGTAGATGTTATAAATGACAACGAAGGCTACCTTGTAAAGGCCGGTATGGACTATTATATTAATGACAACAACACTTTGTCTTTTTATACCAACCAGAACTTTTTTACCGGTGCCGCTACAATTGGTACTGATATATTGTATCCTGCTGCTATTAACAATATCAGCCAGCGTTCATTACTTGACGGTGATAATTACAACAACGCTTACAACCTTGCCTATAAGCATAAATTTGCCAAAGAAGGCCATACACTTGATCTTGAAGCTAACTATAATGACTCAAAAAGCACGCAGGATGTTGATTACAATGAGTTTTTAGGCAGTGGAGCTACAAGGACATACCTTGATAACCTGGTTGATAAAAGAAAAAACACCACTGTTAACCTTGATTATGTAAATCCGCTTAATGACAAAACTACACTTGAGCTTGGTGCCGAAGCAAGGATCATAAGGACAGATAATGATTATTTTACCAATAATGACCAGGTAGAAACTGACCTTAGAAACGTGGAATATACGTATGACATGAGCATTTATTCTGCTTATGCAACATTTGGACAGAAGTGGACAAAGTTCAGCTACCAGGTAGGTGCAAGGCTGGAAAGCTATAAAGTTGAAGCCGACTTTAACCGCGGCGCACAACGTTTTAAAGATGACTATATAACTGTTTATCCTTCACTATTTGCAGGCTATAACATTAACGAGAAGAACATGCTTCAGTTAAGTTTCAGCCGCAGGGTAGACAGGCCGAGCGTTGAACAGACAAAACTGGTTAGAGAATTCAGCACACCATTACTTACTGCAATAGGTAACCCATCACTTGTTCCGCAGTTTACAAACTCTGTAGAATTTAATTATACAAAAATGTTCGGCCAGGGTTCATCTGTTACCGGAGGTGTATACTACAGGTTTATTAATGATGAGATAAACAGGATTTTTTATCCTAACGAAGCAACAGCCAACACTGATGACCAGATAATGAGTTTTGGTAACTTTGACAAGAACTCGGCGTGGGGCTTTGAAATATCAGCCAATTACAGGATTACAAAATGGTGGGATATACAACCGGCTGTAGATTTTTCTGCAATTAAACAACAGGGGCTTGTATCACAGCTGGTAGGCGGTTCAACTAATTTTGAATTTATTACCCGTAAAGTTGATGTAAACGCTTTTAACGCAAGGCTGAACAGCAACTTCAGGTTTAGTGA
>JBQGDS010000344.1:0-4330 GCA_052039185.1 Flavobacterium sp. | reverse complement strand
TGTTTCCTTAATCTTTCCACACCGGCTAATGCCTGGTCAGATCGAACTTTACCCTCAAACTGGAAAGGTATGGTTACAATACCCACTGTAAGTATATCCCTTTCTTTAGCCAGCTGTGCAATAACAGGAGCCGCACCGGTACCTGTACCGCCACCCATACCGGCAGTGATAAATATCATCTTGGTATTGGTGTCCAGCATTTTTTCAATATCATTTATACTTTCCAGTGCCGACTGCTGTCCTACTTCAGGGTTAGCGCCTGCGCCAAGTCCTTCGGTAAGTCCAACACCAAGCTGGATTTTATTAGGCACAGGGCTGTTTTGCAATGCCTGAGAGTCAGTATTACAAACTATGAAATCAACACCCTTGATCCCCTGCTTAAACATGTGGTTTATAGCATTACTGCCACCACCACCTACACCAATCACCTTAATCACGTTCGATTGATTTTTTGGCAAATCAAACGAGATACTTCCAAATTCTGAGTTGCTTATCATATCATTCGGGTTTTATTATTCTGCGTTATCTAAAAAATCTTTAATCCTGTCTATATACTTGTCGAAAAACGACCTCTTCACTTTCTTTTCTGTAGACTCCTGCACACTTGCCGTAGCAGTAGCCTGCTGTACCGGCTGATGTGCCGTTACAATTTCATCCTCCTCTTCTTCATATACCGGCTGGTGGCTTATAACAGGTGCCTGCTGTTGTAACGGTTGCTGCCTTACCGGTTCCGGAGCGGGCTTTTGCAATGCCACAAGCGGCGTTGCACTTGCTGTATTGTTACGGATGCTGTTCATAACAAGGCCTACCGCCGTAGCATATAGTGGGCTTGATATTTCTTCATCGCTGTTGCCTGCAAGATGCTCGTTAGGATACCCTATCCTGGTATCCATACCTGTAATATATTCTACAAGCTGCTTAATATGTTTTAGCTGAGAGCCACCTCCTGTAAGCACTATACCTGCAATAAGTTTTTTGCGGGGATCTTCATGCCCGTATGCCTTGATCTCGGCAAATACCTGCTCAATGATTTCAACCACGCGTGCATGGATGATCTTGCTAAGGTTTTTAAGCGATATTTCTTTTGGTTCACGGCCGCGAAGTCCGGGGATAGAAACAATTTCGTTATCCTTGTTTTCACCCGGCCATGCCGAACCGAATTTTACTTTTAAAAGCTCGGCCTGCTTTTCTATGATAGAGCAGCCTTCTTTAATCTCTTCAGTAATTACCTTTCCTCCAAAAGGTATAACAGCCGTATGGCGAATTATACCGTCTTTAAATATGGCAAGATCGGTAGTACCACCACCTATATCGATAAGCGCTACGCCGGCTTCTTTTTCTTCCTGGCTAAGTACAGCATCGGCAGAGGCTAACGGCTCAAGCGTAAGACCTGAAAGATCAAGACCTGAGCTTTTTATACAACGGCCTACATTACGGATAGAGGAAGCCTGACCTACCACCACGTGGAAGCTGCTCTCTAACCTGCCACCATACATACCTATAGGCTCCTTGATCTCGGCCTGGCCGTCAATCTTGAATTCCTGTGGCAATACGTGGATTATTTCCTCTCCCGGCAACATAGCCAGCTTGTGTACCTGATTTATAAGCATATCAATATCAGCATCGCCAATTACCTCTTCAGGATTGTTCCTGCTGATGTAATCGCTGTGCTGAATGCTGCGTATGTGCTGGCCGGCTATGCCTACCACCACATCATTAATTTTATATCCTGAGTCGGCCTCAGCTTCCTGTATGGCCTGCTGGATAGA
The DNA here is from genome assembly GCA_052039185.1 of Flavobacterium sp. Lineage (GTDB taxonomy): Bacteria > Bacteroidota > Bacteroidia > Flavobacteriales > Flavobacteriaceae > Flavobacterium. The sequence goes on along the minus strand of JBQGDS010000344.1, from coordinate 2,561 downwards.
CTGGATAGTCTGCGTAATATTATTAACAACTCCTCTGGCCACACCAAGGCTCCTGGATTTGCCTACACCAAGTATCTCCAGTTTTCCATACTCATTTTTTCTGCCTATCATGGCAACAATCTTTGTTGTCCCAATGTCTAAACCTACTGCAATGCTCTCTTTTTCCATATTCTATTTTTTGGTGCACACAACCTGTTGTGTAAATTTCAGATTTATTGTCTTGTACTGCCCTACCAGGGTATCCTTCACGGCATCCTGAAGGAAAGCTTTATAATTGCTGAACTTTCTTTCGATATTTACCGGCGCGCCCAGGAAAATTTCATAATCATAATTCCTGTTTTGCATTACCACCCCCCCGGTTTCGTTTACATGAACGCCTATTATGTTCTTCTTCAGGAAATCATCATCATTTATATGCTTCAGCAGCCTGTATATCCTTGCTTTGTCCGCCAGGTGCAGCTCTCCTGAAACCAATGGCACGCGTGCGGTATAATTATCCGACAGCGGCATTTCTTTCCCTTCATTATCAAGATAGTAAGAACGGCTTCCTTCATACACCCTTGCTATAGGCCTTCGTTGTGTTATTTTAGCTTTCAGTTTCCCGTCAACAGTAGTATACACTTCAGACTTTTGTATCATTGGATCCGCATCAAGCCTTTTTTCCACGTTACCCAAATCTAATTTAACTTTTTCGATGCCCGTAACACTGCCATAATTTTGTATCAACAACTTATTAACTTTCTCAAGCGTTATAAAGTTTTCATTTTCAGCAAATTCTATTTCCGCCCCTTTCAGTTTCCTTCCTTCATGCCGTTTTGATGAAAACGAATAAAGGAAAATCACCAACCCGAGCATAAGCACAAGCCTCACGTCATTCCACTTAATTTTTTTCATCTAAAACTTTTTTAATTTCAGGCACCATTTCACCAATATCCCCCGCCCCGATTGTAACGATTACTTTAGCATCGTTCATTTTTAAAAGCGTAAGAAGATCGGTTTTTGAAACCAGCTTCTTATTCGGGTTTTCTATCTTATCCAACAGCCATTTTGAGGTTACCCCCTCAATAGGCAGTTCACGTGCCGGATATATATCCAGCAGCACAATATTTTCAAAAGCCGAAAGGCTTTTCGCAAATCCATCAATAAAATCGCGTGTACGGCTAAAAAGGTGCGGCTGAAATACAGCAAGCACTTTCTCACCCGGATACAGCTCACTTACTGCCTGGTATACGGCATCTATCTCTGTAGGATGATGTGCATAATCGTCAATATATACCAATTCCGGTTTCCGAATCTGGTACGAGAATCTGCGCCTTACGCCTTTAAATGTTTCCAGGGCGCTTTTTATAGCGTCCGCAGCAGTCCCATAGGTATAAGCCATGGCAAATGCCAGCAGGGCATTAGTCAGGTTATGCCTGCCCGGCAATGCAAACCGTACATCGGTTACAGTTTCAGACGGGGTTTGTATATCAAACACATACCACCCATTTTCAATCCTTACATTACCGGCGGTGAAAACCGAGTTATCATCAATTCCTACCCTGATACCTTCAAGTGGCAGGTTGCCGGTATAAAAAAGATGGTCTTTGTTTATAACCTTATTAGCAAACTCTTTAAACGAGGCCTCAATTGATGCAGTGTCACCATAAATATCCAGGTGGTCAGCATCCATTGATGTTACACAGGCAATATCCGGATGCAGGTGGAGGAATGAGCGGTCAAACTCATCAGCTTCTACCACTGTAACCGTTTTGCCATTCCCGATCAGGTTAGAATCATAATTCTCTACAATACCACCCAAAAAAGCAGTAACATCGGCACCGCTTTCATATAATATGTGCCCTAATATGCTTGATGTTGTAGTTTTACCATGTGTACCTGCAACTGCAAAGCAAAAAGTATCTTTAGTTATGATACCCAAAACTTCTGCACGCTTTTTTACAACAAAATCGTTGCTTAGGAAATAATTCCATTGCAGGTGATGTTTAGGTACTGCAGGTGTAACTACTACAAGAGTATTTTCTTTATTCAGGTACGGCAGCTCTATCAACTCCACCGTATCTTCAAAATGGATATGTATATCGTTTTCCTTCAGTTCATCAGTAAGATGGGTAGGTGTACGGTCATACCCTGCCACATTTTTACCAATGGACTTAAAATAGCGTGCAAGGGCACTCATGCCGATGCCGCCAATCCCTATGAAGTAAACATTTTCAATTTGTTTAATATCCATTTCTTTAAGCTTTTAGCTAAAAGCTACTGTTTAAGTAACTTAACAACTTCTTCCACTATATCTTTTGTGGCATTTACTTTTGCCAGCTTCTTTATATTTTCTCCCAGCTTTTGCTGTTTTTCTTCATTAACCAAAAGGTCTCCAAACACATTCTGGAACTGTGTATCCAACTGCACTTCTTTTAACATCAGCGCTCCCTGTTTGTCAACTATAGCCTGTGCATTTTTTGTCTGGTGGTCTTCGGCTACATTAGGCGAAGGGATAAATACTACCGGCTTGCCTACTATGCACAGTTCTGATTCCGATGACGCCCCTGAACGCGATTTAA
>JBQGDS010000343.1:0-4077 GCA_052039185.1 Flavobacterium sp. | reverse complement strand
GTCAGGGGGATATACCTATTTATGCCCACCCGAGGGTAGTACAGAGCCTGAAACGCCGTTTTGATTATATTTTTGAAAAGGAAGATAAATACCCGGGAGCGCCATCGGTAAAAGTTATAGAGGTTCATAAAAGCCACCCATTCCTGTTAGGCGATAAAATGTGTGTACCTATACTGGCTATGCACGGAAACCTGGAAATATTCGGGTACAGGGTTGATGATTTTGCCTATCTTACCGATGTAAAATCAGTAGCTGAGGAAGAGCAGGAGAAGCTTAAAGGCTTAAAGGTATTAATAGTTAGCGCACTGCGCCATGAACCGCATGATACCCACTTTAACCTTGCCGAAGCACTTGAATTTATTGATGCCTTAAAACCGGAACGCGCCTATCTTACCCACATTAGCCATATGCTTGGCTTTCATGCCGAAGTACAGCAGCAACTGCCGGAAAATGTATTCCTGGCATATGATAATTTACAAATAACCGTTTAGACTTATTATGAAGAAGAATCTTTTTTTATACCTGTTCATATTCTCATTGCTTATCAACTTGTTTACTTTCATGTATTTTAACAATAAGGCAAAATTTGAAGAGAAAGAACGCGCTAAGACTGAAAAAGCCGATAAACAATCGGAAGACAGTGTAAAAGCTTTGAAAACACAGCTGGATGAGGCAAATTACTTTGCGCTTGAAACCAACGATAATGCAATGGAATATTTTGCAGGTAAAGATATTGCGCAACTATCAGCCAAAGTGCGTGAAGGTATAGATAAGCTCAACCAGAATAAAGGTGGTAATCCGCTTGTGGATTATCCTGCAATGGGTGGTTCGCCGTTTTTGATTAATAAAATAAAGATATTGAACCACAGATGGATTATTGCCGATTTTTCTAACGGCAGTGCCTGGGGCGAGGTACTTATAAAATATTTTGTTGACGACAAGGATGAAGTAACGTTTGAAACGATCCAAACTATATTGTATTCAGATACTGTAAACTAATTTTTTGTACTTTTAGCTTCCTTTTAAATCAGGTTTATGAAAAAGCTGTTTTTGCTTCTGTTATCGGTATCGGTTTTAACGTCGTGCGACTTTATGCTTAAAAAGCGTGATAAGGAAGGCACTGAGGTTAAAGCTGATAAGAAGGTAATGCTTGGCAATGACAAGGATGATAATGGCTGTGTGCTTTCGGCAGGATACCGCTGGTCAGTCATAAGGAATGAGTGTACACGTGTTTTTGAAGAAGGCTACCGCCTTAATTCTATTAACAATATTAAGGAAGAAGACGGTTACGACAGCGCATTTATAATTTTTGAAGAAAATGGCAATAAGGCCGAACTTTTCCTTCCGGATAGTCATAAATCTATACTGCTGGAGCGTGAAAAAGAAGGCAAGCCTTATTTAGGGCATGGCTGGAAACTACTACAGGACAAAGGTTATACACTAAGTAAAAATAGTGAGATACTTTATGCTGCCGCAGGAATTGAAGAAAACCAGATTATAGGATCTGACCAGCCGGAAGAACAATAAACACAACCATTCGGTTTATTGACTGTTTGATTATTCTTTCAAAATTATTTATTTAGCCACGCCAGCAGGTCATAAAAATTCTGAGGTGCTACACCATGGCCAACAGGGTATTCATGGTATTCCGTATCCAAACCTAAATTTTTGAGGAATTCCTGGGCTTTGCGTGCCCATTCTACCGGTATTACCTGATCTACCATACCATGCGATATGAAGAAACGCAGTTTGGATATTGAACCAGTATCAAAACCTTTTTGTACTATATCCATGTTCAGGTAGCCGCTTAATGCAGCTACGCGCTGTATTTTTTCAGGGTAAGTGAGGGCAACAGCATAGCTGAGTATTGCTCCCTGGCTAAACCCTATCAGCGTTACTTTTTCTTTATCTACAGGATAAGTATCTATAAGTTCATCTATGAATTTTGCTATCAGGTCGCGGGATTCTACAGCCTGTACGTCGTCTGAAAACTTATTCATATCAGCGTCAAAGTTTATGGCATACCATGCATTGCCACAGGGTGGCAGGGGATAAGGCGCCCTGGCAGATATGATAAAATATTCGTCAGGCAACTGCGCTGCAAAAGAAAAAAGGTCTTCTTCATTACTGCCATAGCCATGCAGCAACAAAAGCAGCGGATTTTTATCTTTTTTTACTTTAGGTTCGCGAACAAGGTGATATAGTGACAGGTCCATTTACAGTGATTTAAAAACTTTTTGGAATAATGGGCCAAGGATAGGAATAAGGTTCATTTTACCAGATAAAGCTCCTATAAAGCCGTATATCCATAATATAAAAAAGAACAGGTAAAATGCCGAAGTAACTGCCCAACTGTCAAAATATCCAATCAGGTAACCCATTGCAAAAAATGAAAGCATAAGCCCCAAAGCCTGCTTTATATGAAACGATGCAAACGGATTTTTGATTTCATTGTTCTGGATCATGGCTATTACCGTGCCAATTATTGTAATATAGCTTGTTATAGCAATAGTTTTACCCTGTTCAGTGGTTGTATTATTCATGCTTTAGTAAATGCTTATTGTGCTTTTATTTTCAATGTCTGTGCGCTTGTCAAAAACAACGTCATGGTATCCTGCGCTGCCGGCTTTGGTATCAAGCTTCAGGCTGGTACGCCCCAGTTCGGTACCTTCATTATTGGTTACTTTAAAATTAACATCGCCTTTAAAAGCATTTTCGGTAATAAGGTATAGTACCAGTTTGTTGTCTTTATCGGCAACAGTGTCTTTTTCAATGTAAAATTTCCCGGTGTTAAGGCCTTTGGCTTTCAGCGCTTCTGATAACTCCAGCTTACAGCCCATGTCGCGGTTTATATGTGCCGAAACTTCATCTACAACGCGGTTGGCAGTGCGCTCAATAGCCTGTCCGCCTTTATCTATAGCCTCATTAGTTTTATCCTTTACGTCTTCCTTGCAGGCAGCTAATAATACTCCCGCACTTAAAATCAAAACCTTTTTCATACTTAATCGTTTAAAATTAGTTTTCCGTTATTAAATATTCCGTAGACTTTTCCTTTAAGTTCCCTCCCAAGGAAAGCTGAATTTTTAGATTTAGAAACAATATCCTGTTTTGTAAAGGTACGGCTTCCGGCGGTAGTAAACAATGTAAATGATGCCTGTTCACCTTCAGCTATTCCATGATCATGGATTTTGAAAACAGATTTACCAGCTGTAAATTTTGCAACAATCACATCAACAGGAAGCACCGTTAAAAGCGCACCAAAAGCTGTTTCAAGACCAATAGTCCCATCTTTAGCCAGGTCAAACTCCATTTTTTTGTTTTCAATATCAATAGGGTTGTGGTCACTGGTAATCATATCAATTGTACCATCAAGCACACCTTCAATAAGAGCCTGTCTTTCCTGCTCAGTACGAAGCGGAGGCAATACTTTATAACGGGTGTCAAAATCTGTAAGCATATCATCCGTCAACACAAGGTTATGAACCGCTACGCTGCAGGTAACATTGAGTCCTTTGGCTTTAGCTTCACGTATTAATTGTACCGATTTAGCCGTTGAAACCGTAGGGATATGCATTTTACCTCCTGTATATTCCAGCAGGAAAAGGTTACGTGCTATCTGCAGCTCTTCGGCAAGCGCGGGTATGCCTTTCAGTCCCAGGCGTGTACTTACAACACCTTCGTGTACAACACCTTTGCCTTTTATTTTATCATCTTGTGAAAACGCTATTACCAGTCCGTCAAAGTCCTGTACATATTGTAGCGCAATCTTTAGCTGATTGGCATCGGCCAGCGCTTTATTATAATCGCCAAAAGCGACTGCCCCGGCATTTTTCATATCAAACAGTTCCGCTATGTCCTTACCTTCACTTCCTTTAGTCAGTGCCCCGATAGGGTGTAGGGAAGTGGCATGATTGTAGGCTTTACTTTTAAGGAAAGCGATATCTGCCTGTTTATCAGCCACAGGAAAACTATTGGGCTGTAGCGCTACATCGGTAAAACCGCTTCTGGCAGCAACATTAAGTCCGTTTGCAATTGTTTCCCTATCCTCATAACCCGGCTCTCCAAAACTTACCGAAC
>JBQGDS010000342.1:0-2302 GCA_052039185.1 Flavobacterium sp. | reverse complement strand
GCTCAGTGCGCTATACTTTCCATCAGCCAGATACGTATAATCATCTTTCACAGTGCTGTGGAAAGATATTGGTGAAAGGTCGTTAAGGTAATACAGGTATTGTGTGCTTACAGGCTGGTCAAAACCATATTTTTTTTTGATGATGGCAAGCTGCTCACTGTTCTCATTCTGGTCGAGCATCATTCGTGCAGGGTCGCCCGGTAAAACTGTAAATAAAAAGAATATGACCGTTATCACCCCAAAGAGCGTTAACAATGCATATCCTGTTTTATATAAGAGGTACCTGATCAACTACTTTTTCCTGTTTTAAATGAATTGTAAGCCAATGCCGCAATGCCCAGCCCCGATACCGTAAACAATATGTAGCCTGAAATTGTAAGCAGTGATACATTGCCAATAAATGGTGCGTCTGTTGGTCCGGCCATGGCTCCCCGTAAACCCAAAAACAGGGTAAATCCAAGTATGACCAGTTTCAGAAACTTACTTTCTTTCATAACTTATTTTAGCTGAACATATTCAATGTCGTTCCAGTGGGCTTTTTGTATAATAGTGCCTTTTTCAAGAATTACAATACTTGGGTTAGCCCTTTCAATAGTTTTAAGCGTTGTGGCATCACAGAAGTAATAATCAAATGTAAGCCCATGCTGTTTTTTCTTTTGCGCTATAATATCTGTACCCGATGCTGTTGCGCCAATTACCTTATAGCCTTTAGCCTGTGCCTGTTTGGCGAATGCCTCAAGCTTTGCCAGTCCGTCATCGCTTGCTTTCAGCAGGTCGTACGAAATAAGCATTATAAGCTTAGGTTCGTTCAAAAGTTCGTCAGTATAATTATTTCCGTCCAGTTCAAGCGTGAAATCGTGAATAGGCGGAATGTACCCTTCTTCTATCATTTTGTCCTTACGGTCTACAAACTCGGCATCGGCAGGAATTTTGTCAAGTTCTTTATCTGTAAATTCTTTTTCAACTCCGTTCACTTTGTAAATAAACACCATTTCAAATTTTGATTTTGGCGCGCCATCCGGAATTTCCATACCTTTTTGAATGTTCGTACCTACTTTATATGCCCTGAAGTCAATTACAGGCAGGTGTGCCAGTACGTAATAGGCCAATAGGGCGCATAGCGCAAGGCAGGAGTACACAGTAAGTGCCATAGGGAATTTTCCGAATATGGGCTTTATATATTTCCTGTTAAAGAAGATTACCAATATAAGCACCAGCAGCACAACATCTTTAGTGAATGATTCCCATGGTGTAAGCTTTAGCGCATCACCAAAACAGCCGCAGTCGGTCACTTTGTTGAAATAAGCTGAGTAGAAGGTAAGGAACGTGAAGAATACAATCATTAGCAAAAGGCTCCATAACGTGAATTTCCTTTTGTACCCTACAAGCAGCATTACGCCCAGTACCACTTCAAAAATTACTATTCCTACCGCAAGTGCTAATGCGTATGGAATAAGGAATTCCATATTTAAAACTTCGGCATTAAAGTATTCCTGCAGCTTGAATGAGAACCCAACGGGGTCGTTAAGCTTTATAAGTCCTGAAATGATGAACAGGACGCCTACCAGAATCCTGCATATATTAGTTAGTATCTTCATAGTAAGGTGTTATATTTTTTTCATTAGTATTAATGCAAAAACTGAGTAGTTTATCATGTCCTGATAATTGGCATCAATGCCTTCGCTTACCAGGGTTTTCCCTTTATTATCCTCAATCTGCTTTACACGAAGTATTTTTTGCAATATCAGGTCGGTTAATGAACTTACACGCATATCACGCCATGCTTCGCCATAGTCATGATTTTTGGCTTCCATGAGTGTTTTGGTAAGCTGCACTTTTTCATCATACAGGGCTGTGGCTTCGTCTACATTAAGGTCAGGCTGGTCGGCCACGCCTTTGTCAAGCGAAATAAGCGCCATGATAGAATAATTGATGATCCCGATAAATTCGCCTGTTTCATCTTCGTCTATTTTGCGTACTTCATTTTCCTGAAGGCTGCGTATGCGTTGTGCCTTTATGAATATCTGGTCGGTTAATGACGGCAGCCTTAAAATACGCCATGCACTGCCGTAATCTTTCATTTTATTGATGTATAGCTGCCTGCAAATGGCAATAGCCTTGTCGTATTCGGCGGAAGTATTACTCATTAAATAGTATCTTTGTAATGAAATTTCTTCAAATGTAATAAAACACCCCCTAAAAGCAAAGAGCGGGTTTAAAAACTACTGAAATGCTTATTAACTGCAAAGGCCGACTGGTTGATATTTCAACTCCCAAAGTGATGGGGATACTTAACTGTACG
>JBQGDS010000341.1:0-3756 GCA_052039185.1 Flavobacterium sp. | reverse complement strand
CGGAATTTAACATCTTTACCGAACAAACCTGCGGAAGAAACATATTCTTTTTCCACATTTATTACTTCAAGCAAAGGTGGCTGGCTGTATAAAGCCGTGTGCTTATTCTGGCGCTGCTGTGGTGTTACTTCTTCATTATCTGCTGTACCCGTAAGATAATCCTGTATGGTTGGCAGCCTTTTAAGGCGTACATCAAGCGATGGCCGCGAATTAATCAGTGCTTTGGTATACGTATGTGACGGATTGGTAAAAATATCCTGCACATTGCCCTGTTCTACAATATCGCCACGGTACATTACCAGGACGCGGTTAGCTATCTGTGAAACCAACGACAGGTCATGTGATATGAAAATAATGCTCATACCCGTTTCCTGTTGCAACTCTTTTAGCAACACTATAATTTCTTTCTGTACTGTTACATCAAGGGCTGTAGTTGGCTCATCCGCAATAAGCAGCTTCGGCTTGCAGGCTATGGCCATGGCAATCATGACACGCTGTTTTTGACCGCCGGAAATTTCATGCGGATAGCGGTTGTATATTTTTTCAGGATTGGGAAGCTTTACTTTTTCAAACAGCGAAATCACTTCTGACTTTATTTCTTTCTGTGTAAGCCGGCTATGCTCTTTCAGTATCTCTTCTACCTGATAACCGCATTTAAGGGACGGATTAAGAGAACTCATGGGTTCCTGGAATATCATGGCAATATCATTGCCGCGTATTTTGCGGAATTCGTTTACAGAAAGGTTGGTTATATCCCTTCCCTGAAAAGTAATACTGCCGGATGTTATCTGCAATATGCCTTTTGGCAGAAGGCCCATCAGCGCAAGTGAAGTTACTGACTTACCGGAGCCCGACTCACCTACTATACCCAATATTTCATTTTGCCCAAGCACGAACGAACTGCTTTTTACAATAGGCAGCCATTGACCCTCTTTACGTGCCGAAACGGTAAGATTGTTTATATTGAGCAACAGGTTGTCCATACTGTAAAAATAGGAAATGTTGTGCCGCTTTACAGCACTGAGGTAACTTTTTTAATAACTGCATTGGGTGTTATGGTACGCATGGCATCTTCATAACCCGGTACAATTTTATTACCGTAAACCGAAGTAGGGAGCATAGGGTATTTTTCACGGTCAGCCGTAATCGCATAACTTTCCGGCTGGTTGAATGGCGCAAAACCTGCGTACGGATGCGTGGCGCCATAAAGTGTTATAACCTTTACACCCATCATTGCCGCAATGTGCCCATTGCCGCTATCCATACTAAGCATCACATCAAGGTTACTTATCAGCGCCAGTTCCTGCTTAAGGTCCAGTTTACCTGGTATCACAATTATATTAGTTTTTCCCGCTGCCATTTCATTTAAAACAGCAGTCTCTGCAGTGCCACCGCCAAACAGGAATAATTTGTTTTCCGTGTGTGCTGAAAGGCCATCTATAACTTGCTGCATCAGGTCATGAGGATACACTTTACCCTCATGCTGCGCAAACGGCGCAATGCCAATCCACTTGCCTTGCTTGGTTCCGGTAACAGATACAACTTTATCATCTAAAGATTGCTTTACGGGAAAAACAGGATTTACAAGTTTTACAGGAAAACCTAAGTCTGCTAATACATCAGCATACCTTTGTGTTACAGGTTTGAGTGGCTTAAAAATTTTGTTTTCAGGGCGTGTCAACGCTTTTTTTTCAGCGCGGGCTTTGTCAGCAGTTGCCGTTTTTTTACCTGTAAGCTTAAATAATGCCGTTACAAGCTTAGACCGTAACACATTATGCAGGTCAGCCACCATATCTATATCAAGCTTTTTCAGGTCATTGTACAACCGCATAATCCCTAAAAACCCTTTATGCCTGCCTTTGGTATCGGCAGCAAAAAACTTAACACGTGGCAGGCCATCAAAAAATGGACGGAAGAAAGCTTTTGAAACCACGGTTACGGTTACTTCAGGGTACTGAAGCACTAAGGCTCTCAGCACCGGTATTGTCATAGCGACATCACCCATTGCTGAAAGCCTTATTACAAGAATATGTTTTATTCCTGCCATTCAGGTTTATTTTTTGTTTTGATACAATACAGGATTCAGTTCCTCATCATTGTACATTTTCATCTGCTTGTATACTTTCATGTACTTGTCGCCATTTTCAATATCAGTAAGCAGGTCATCAATAGCTGTTGAAAGATCCTGTTTTTGCTCCAGCAGTACATTCAGTTTTTCCTGGCATTTAGCCCTGTGCTCCGGCGATGCATCTTCCCTGGTCGCCTCTTCGTTCATGTGAAAAATTTTAAGCGCAAGGATAGACAGCCTGTCAATAGCCCATGCCGGACTTTCCGAATTGATCTTGGCATCTGCCTTAGGGGTTACATCTTTATACTGTTCAAGAAAATAGCTGTCAATGTATTCTACCATATCCGTCCTTACCTGGTTCGATGCATCAATCTTACGTTTTAGCACAAGCGCTTCTGCCGGGTCAATTTCAGGATTCCTGATGATATCCTCATAGTGCCACTGCACGGTATCTACCCAGTTTTTAGCATACAGCAAATGTTCAATTTTATCCTTACGGAACGGATTGTTAATTGGCTGGTCTACGCTGTCATACTGGTGGTAGTCGTTAATGCTCTGCTCAAATACAGGGAAAGCTATTTTAGAAAACATAGTGTAAATTTTATTTACAAATATAGTTTTAATACTTTTATCCTGCTAATTTGAAAACACTGATTATACAATGCACATTCATTACATTTCCGAGCAGAACAGTATCCTGAACCATTTCCTTGCGCAGATACGCGATGTGGAAATTCAGAAAGACAGCATGCGATTCAGGAAGAATATTGAACGCATTGGCGAAATAATGGCGTATGAACTCAGTAAAACGCTTGATTACAAAACCATTAATGTTACTACACCGCTTGGCACCAAGCAGACTACCGCTATTAAAGATGGCGTAGTACTATGTTCTATACTTCGTGCCGGCCTGGCGCTGCATACCGGCTTTATGGATGTATTTGATGATGCCGAGAACGGTTTTGTTTCCGCCTACAGGCATCATCCCAATAACGATGACCATTTTGAAATACTGGTAGAATACCGTGCAGCACCCTCGTTCAATAAAAAGACACTTATTCTTATTGACCCCATGCTGGCCACCGGGCAATCATTAGTTGCTGTATTCAATAAGCTGATGGATACCGAAACACCCAAAGAAATACACATTGCTGTAGTAATTGCAGCACCGGAAGGTGTTGCTTATTTAGAAAAAAACCTGCCTGACAACTGCCACCTGTGGATTGCAGCGCTTGATGAACGCCTTAACGAAAAGCAATACATTGTACCGGGGCTGGGCGATGCGGGTGACCTTGCCTATGGCAGTAAACTATAACTGCGAAAAGAACAGGAACAGCGACACGCCTACAAGCAATAAAGGTATACCTTCCCTAACCCATGTGTTTTCCTGGCTTTCCAGGTAATTGGCCCCCATAATGGCGAGCGGGGCAAATGTAAATGCCAGGAAGCTGTTATTTTTATCTGCCGAAAGCACATAGACTGCAAAACCTATAAGAAAAGTATATATAATTTTTTTATAGGAAGCCTGCATGTTTAGAGGCTTGCCGGGAAGGGCCAGTATTTGTGTTACTGAGAACAAAACAGCAAATGACGAAAATACCGCCAGAGCAATGTTTTGGTAAATATTTTCAAAATAGGTAAAATCAAAGCTTACCCTTATTTCATCATGCATGTGGTGGAAGAAATCC
>JBQGDS010000340.1:0-1980 GCA_052039185.1 Flavobacterium sp. | reverse complement strand
CTTATTGATGAATTCAGCCTTCAGCACATTCGTACAAACCGTGGTGACCTTCTTTCGGGTGGGGAACGCCGCCGTACCGAGATTGCCCGTGCACTGGCAACCGACCCTAAGTTTATCCTTCTGGATGAGCCGTTTGCGGGGGTTGACCCGGTTGCGGTTGAAGATATTCAGCGTATTGTGGCACAGCTTAAAAATAAAAATATAGGTATTCTTATTACGGATCACAACGTACAGGAAACCCTTGCAATTACCGATAAAACATACCTGATGTTTGAAGGTGGTATACTTAAAGCAGGAATACCAGAAGATCTTGCTGCTGATGAAATGGTGCGTAAGGTATATCTTGGACAGAATTTTGAGCTTAGGAAAAAGAAACTTGATTTCAGCCAGCACATTGAACCGCGCGAAGTACCCGATCAGGAAAATTTCTAGGACAAATCAAATATTAAAAAAGAGATTAAGGAAACCCTTAATCTCTTTTTTCGTATACTTCGCCACGATTTGGTTTGAGCGCGTCGCGAACGGGAATCATAAAATCATCGGTTACTACCATCCAGGCTGTGGCATGCATTTCGTTTACAATGGTGTAGCCTGTAATATTTAAAGGCAGTTTTTCAATTTCAATATATTCTTTTAAATGTATTTCATGATGTTCAGCAGTTTTGGCAGCTGCCGGGCCACGGAAATCCCATATCAGTTTTATTTGTCTCATATTAGTTATAAAGCTGCAAAGTTACAAAGTTTGTACTATGTAAAGTTTACCTCTTGGTAGTGATGAGTATAGGTACTGAGTAATTTTAGTTATTTTTGGAAAAACAACCTCCAATGAAATTTATACTTGTCTTTTTCATAGCGTCAGTCTCCTTTGCACAAAAACTCGATCTTAAGCAGGCTGATAAGCTTGCTGCACTTCCTATGAAATGCCTGCAGCAGGAATATCCTAACAAGTTGGGGCAGTTACTGGCTGATTCAACCGAGATAGCGTCACCTAAAAAACTACATCCGGCATTTTATGGCTGTTTCGATTGGCATTCATCTGTTCATGGGCATTGGAGCCTGGTTTATCTGCTTAAAAAATTTCCGGATTTAAATAACAGGCAGGATATTATAAATAAATTGCAGGTAAATCTTTCTAAAGGAAATATCTTGCAGGAGGTAGCTTACCTCAGTAAAAAGCACGAGAAAAGCTATGAGCGCACTTATGGCTGGGCATGGGTATTAAAGCTGCAACTGGAACTTGATACTTACAACGAACCTTTTGCGAAGCAACTTGCAGCCAATCTCAAACCACTGACAGACTTGCTCGTACAGCGCTATATCGAATTTTTGCCAAAGCTTAATTATCCGCTGCGGGTAGGTACGCATACCAATACGGCTTTTGGTATGGCTATGGCGTGGGATTATGCAGTGCAATCCAAAAACATTCTGTTACAGCAAAGTATTAAGGAAAATGCGCTGCGTCTTTTTAAAAATGATATGGATTGCCCATTTAATTGGGAGCCGAGCGGTACCGATTTCCTGTCGCCATGCATGGAAGAGATTGGTGTTATGCAACGTGTAATGCCAAAGGCTGATTTCCTGAAATGGCTGAAAATTTTTGCACCAAAAATATTCGATAAAAAATTTGAGTGGGAACCCGGCAAAGTATCTGATCGTACCGATGGCCACCTGGTACATCTTGATGGACTCAACTTCAGCCGTGCATGGAATTTTTATGCCTTGACAAAGGCATATCCTAAAGAACTCGGACACCTTAAAAATCTTGCCGATGCTCATATGCGTTTTTCGCTTCCAGCCATTACCGATGGTAATTATGAAGGCGAGCATTGGCTGGCATCATTTGCGTTATACGCCTTTGAAATGAAAGAACAGTAAACAGCTAGAAGGAAGGTAACGTAAAACCATCCATTGGCAAAATAATCAATAATCATTACTTTTGCGGCATGCCAAGAGAACTCCAGATACAGGTAGCCCCGGAGG
>JBQGDS010000339.1:0-3466 GCA_052039185.1 Flavobacterium sp. | reverse complement strand
GGTACAGTTTTGCTAATCTTCTTTATCTTTTTCTTTTTTACAGTGTCCTGTGGTTTTTCTACAACAGCTTCAGGTGTAGTAACTTCACGAGATACAACCGCAGGTGCAGGCAGTACTATTTCTTTAGGTTTTTCCTGTATTGCAGAAGGTTTATTATTGTAAACGAGTACTGCTGCGGTTACTGTTATTCCTGACACTACCCCAATGGCCAGCTTTTTAATTAAAGTCAGCTTGGCTGTTGTAGCTGTCGCAGCCGGAGTATTAGTAAGCCCCGAATCAATTTTTTGCCAGAGTGAATTATCCGGCACTTGATTAAATGTGTCTTTCCGTTCACGGAAATAGCTATATAGTTCGTTATCCTGCATGACCTGATGTTTTTAGATGATGATTGTTGAAGAATGTTTTTTTGAGTTTTTCCTTCGCATAGTTCAACTGCGATTTTGAAGTGCCTTCGGATATGCCGAGTTTTTCGGCAATCTCTGGATGTTTATAGCCTTCTATGGCATAAAGGTTAAAAACAATACGTGCGCCATCAGGCAATATTTTCAACATCTGCTCTATATCGCCTTCAAAACAAGCTCATCGGCATTGTTGTAGGCAGGTATTGAAATGCTTTCGGCTACAATTTCCAAACTGAAATTGGTTTTCTTCCGTAGTTCCATAAGGCACTGGTTAACCGCTATGCGAAGCACCCACCCTTCAAAGCTTCCGGTGCTTTTATATTGTGCTATTTCACCGAATACATTCAGGAAGGTGTTCATAGCCATTTCTTCGGCCCGTTCACGGTCTTTCATATAGCGCAGGCATATGCCCAGCACTTTTGCTGCAAAACGGTTGTAAACGGCCTGCTGAGCTGTACGATCTTGTTTCAGGCAGCCCGATATAAGTTCTTTTTCAGTCATGTTTTGCAGGTGCTACGTCAGTATAAATGGGTTTTACTACTTCGTTGCCGCTTTCATCTATAAAGCCAATATAGCCATTTTTATACACCTGCAGCCAGCCTGTACGGTATTCGTCAAACACGCCTATTCCTTCATACTGTGGTATAACCACTTCATTTCCGGTAGTGTCAATAAAGCCCATCAGGTCATTTTTAGTTACCAGCGCCCAGTCGTCTTTGTAAATACCAAATTCACCCACTTCGTCGTATACCGCCGGTACTATTTCGTTACCTTCTTCATCAAGATAGCCTACATACATCTCTCGGTAAACCCGTATCCAGTTTTCGGGCGTATATCCTTCAGAGGCTTGTATATTTTGCAAGGCTGCCGATGCATTTATCTGTGCCTGTACAAAGCACGAGGATATAATTAAAAATATTGTTATTGCTTTTTTCATTTGATTTAAGTTTTAAAGCAGGATACTTTTTAATAAAGATGCCTGTGCTTTTAAAACGGTTGGAATGGTAATAAAAAAATCCGCCTCTTTCGAAACGGATTTTGTATAGTGATATGACTGATTTTATTTTGTCATTTCAGTAAAATGCTTGTAGAAAAGCGGAATGGTTTCAATGCCTTTCAGGTAGTTAAATACCCCGAAATGCTCATTAGGCGAGTGGATAGCATCACTGTCCAGCCCAAAGCCCATCATTATGGTTTTGCTCTTCAGCTCTTTTTCAAACAATGCCACAATAGGAATACTGCCTCCTGAACGTACAGGTATCGGCCTTGTGCCAAAGCTTTCTTCATAAGCAGCAGCAGCAGCTCTATAGCCTACACTGTCAATAGGTGTTACATATGCCTGGCCACCATGGTGTGGGGTAACTTTTACACGAACACCTTTAGGAGCTAGGCTTTCAAAATGTTTGGTGAATAAATCCGTAATTTCATTCCAGTCCTGGTCAGGCACCAGGCGCATAGATATTTTAGCGTATGCCTTGCTGGCAATGACGGTTTTAGCACCTTCGCCGGTGTAGCCTCCCCAAATGCCATTTACGTCAAGCGTTGGGCGTATAGAGTTACGCTCGTTAGTGGTGTAATCTTTCTCGCCATATACATCTTCAATATCAAGCGCATTTTTGTAAGCATCGATAGAGAATGGTGCTTTAGCCATTTCATCACGTTCTTCACGGCTCAGTTCATGTACCCTGTCATAAAAGCCGGGTATCGTTATATGATTGTTCTCATCATGAAGCTGGGCTATCATTTTGGCCAGTATATTAATTGGGTTTGCCACGGCACCGCCATACAGGCCGGAGTGCAGGTCGCGGTTAGGGCCGGTAACTTCAACCTCTACATAACTAAGGCCACGAAGCCCTGTTGTGATTGATGGCTGAGTGTTTGATATCATCCCTGTGTCCGAAATAAGTATCACATCATTTTTAAGCTTGTCCTGGTTGCGTTCTACAAACCAGGCAAGGCTTGGAGAGCCAACTTCTTCCTCGCCTTCAATCATGAACTTCACGTTACATGGCAGGTTGTTGTTCTGCACCATATACTCAAGCGCTTTTACGTGCATGTACATCTGTCCTTTATCATCACAGGCGCCACGTGCAAATATTGCACCTTCAGGATGCAGTTCGGTGTTTTTAATAACCGGCTCAAAAGGTGGCGATGTCCAAAGCTCTACCGGATCCGGCGGCTGCACATCATAATGCCCGTATACTAAAACGGTGGGCAGATTATGGTCTATTATCTTTTCGCCATATACAATAGGGTAGCCCGGCGTTTCGCAAAGCTCTACCTTATCGCATCCTGCTTTTTCAAGGCTGGCTTTCACAGCATCGGCAGTATTGATTACATCTTGTGAATAGGCGCTATCAGCACTTACAGAAGGAATTTTTAGTAGTTCGATTAGTTCATTAAGGAAACGTTCTTTATTTTTTTGAACGTAGTTTTTTATGTTATCCATTTAAAATTAGATATATACGATTGAATGTCAAAAATACGAAAAAATAAATTTTAAAAAATTTCAATTTTTACTTGCATTGTAAGGAACTAGTCGTATATTTGCACCCACAATAACGAAACAATTACTGTTTTACGATTGTCTACTGCGGGTGTGGTGAAATTGGTAGACACGCCAGACTTAGGATCTGGTGCCTCACGGTGTGTAGGTTCGAGTCCTATCACCCGCACAACAAAAAGCCTCTGATTTTCAGAGGCTTTTTTTATTTTACGAAATAGTAAAAATAAACCACCTGAAGATTAACCCAAGGTGGTTTAGTACTAACCTAATATTAAAATGCTAGGATGCGATAAATAAATCAGCAATTGATTTAGCAGTTGGGCCTGTAATCGGCTCATCAAATGCTTCGGTACCTGCAAGTGCACCAAAATTCATTACCGTAGCGGTATTGAAACCTGCCTGCGTTGTGTTTTCTTCACCTGCATAAACTGCATCTGTAGCAGCCGGCATATTTCCGCCATTTGCCAGCTCAATCCAACCTTTGTTGGCTCGCAGTCTTCGTACTTGCGAAGCATGTCGCGCTTCCACAGAGTGAATCTGCAATGCAGCCTGCAAAATA